>CBJMBI010000139.1:0-8605 GCA_966427955.1 uncultured Ktedonobacterales bacterium | reverse complement strand
CGAAGGTAATTTGGGGTGTGATCCAGGGGGCAACTACAGCCTGAGTTAACGGGGCAAGCAGCATACCAAGAGATAGAGCTGATCCCCGTATCCCCATCATCTGTGAACGATTCTGTTCGGTTGTAGCAGCGAGATAGATTGTGCCCATAGCTGGAAGCAACAATGCACTTCCCATTCCCGTGATAATCGCAGTCACGATTAACAGTACATACTGATGTAGGAAAAGCATACCCGCATTCAAAGCAGTAAGGGACAGACTACCAAGAATGATGAGCCGCTTTTTCGGCATAATCTCGCTGAGGTGTCCCAAGATCATAGGAAAGACAGCCAAGGCCAGACCATACATGCTGAGAATCATGCCATATTGCGCGGCGTTATATTTGAGAACCTTCTCAAAGAAGAAAGGATATTGCGGTAAGGCAAACGGGTAGACAAAGGCCATGTCAAAATCGATAAGGAGGAGTGGAGCAAAGAGCCAGAGCAGTGTTGGTATGCTTGGTGCATCGTCTATCGCTATACATTCCTTTAGTTGCTTATTGATCTTGCGCTGTTTAGCTTTTTCGCGTACATGTGCTGGCAAAGTTTCCGGTAGTACTACCAATGCCAGTAGAGAGGCTATCAGAGCCAGACCAGCAGAGATCAGGAAAGGGCTGTAAAAGCCCCAGGACTGATAGAGAAAGCCTCCTATGCCCGGGCCTAGCGCGATGCCTGTAGCCTGGGCCGTGGTAATAAATCCAATCCAACGCCCTTGCCTCTCTACAGGAACACTATCACCTACCATCGCTGTCGAGGCGGGCATCAAGCCGGAAACAAGTACACCCTCGACAAAGCGGATCAGAATGAATACCGGCGGGATATTCACTATAGCTAGTACCAGATTGGTCACGATAAAGCCAGCAAGCGAGAGCAGGACGATCGGCTTACGACCAATACGATCAGCCAATGACCCTAGCGGGATACCGAAGAGAAACATTCCCAGGCCAAATGCACCCTCCATCAGTGCCAGCGTTTCAGCTCCCAAACCCAGCGATTGCAAACGCTGCGGAAAGACTGGTACAATGAGGCCAAATCCGGTCATCAACAAAGCAACACAACCACAGAGCAGGACCAGAGCCCTCATCATTTGCTTTGACTGTGTTCTTAATGGGAGATTACTTTCCTGTAGCTCCTCTGTATCTTTATTTTCTGATGATGTTGTATGCAAAATATAGCCCTTTCTTTATCCAGAAAAATTGTCTCGGTCGGAGTATTGCCAATGTTTTTACTTCCAGGCAAAAGCTCGTGGCCTGGACATCACAGAAAGCCAGGGATATATTCAAAGAAGCAACAAGGATAGTGATGTACGCAAAAGCTGAGGTTGCTTTACAGAATTGTCAGAAGATCAGAGGATGCTGACAATGAAGGAACCTGCTAACTTTATGCCCATAACACAACAGATATCAGACATACCTGTTGTCGAACGATAACATTGCTCTTTGAATTGGCAATGCCCTTGGCATAAATCAGCAGTTTGTGCTCATCGTACTCCTCAATAGAAGATTTCAATCGATCAGTTTTTAGTATAACATGGACAGGAAAAAAAGTACAGCCTATGAAGTCAATGAGTCAATGAGTCAAAGCCAATGTTGTGATCTTCTTTCTTGCAGGCAGGAATGGAAAGATGATATACTTTCTTCATAGCCAAGAAGATAGAGCTAAAGAGAGCAGGACGAAGATGCGTGCCAAGAAAGAAGATGTACTCAAGCGACTAAATTATATCGAGGGCCACCTCAAAGGGATTCGTAAGATGGTGGATGAAGATAAGTACTGCGTTGACATCCTGCGTCAGACTTACGCGGTTCGCAAGGCCATCGAGAAACTAGAGGCCATCATCCTAGAAAATCACCTCCATGCCTGTGTTCCCGAAGGTATAACAAGTGGCAAGGAGGATGAGATGATTGAGGAGCTACTGCAACTCTTCAATCTAGCTGGCAATCGGTGATCTATCTATCAGAAGTATTTTAAAGGCCAGCGTCTTTAGGAAAGACACTGGCCTGTTCGTACCTACAGGTTTGGAGATGGTTCAAAGGTCCAATCAGCCAACTGCTTTTGCTCAATCAGTTGGACTAGTAGATTCCACTGACCACCTGTTAAGATAACCTTGCCACCAAAATCATCCTGAATCAAGACCTGATGCTCCTGACGCTCTAATGTGGAACAACTATCATACTTATCCCAAAAGGGAACAATCTTTTGATCCTTACATTCAAGTTGTCCCTAGCAAAAATTCTTCTTATTGGGTATCCTTAATAAAGAAGAGATTGTTAGCAAAAGGGAGAAATACAATACTCTTGCGAACAGGAGACAAACTTATGGATAAGACATACAAGCAAGCGCTTATCGAAATGCAGCAGAGACGTATGACTGCTCTTTTCGATGAAATCCAGCGCTGCGCCCCATTGATTGCAGAAGGTGCAACCATCTCTAGTGTCACGGCACAAATTTCCGATCAGCATCTTCGTAATCTCGTAAGCCACGTCCTTCTGAGTATACGGGTAAGTTTTTTGATCGAAGAATTAGTTCAAGTAGGAATGATCTCAACAGAACATAATGAAGAGATACAAGCCTATCTTCTTCGTTTATTCAATTTTTACGGAGAAAATAGCCTAATACAGTTTAAAATACCAAGATATGAAAATTGCGATTAAGCCTTTTTTTCTCGATAGTTTGCACTAGAATATCCGAATCAGAAACGGTCTCAGTTGCTCATAGTTACAAGCTAGAGGAATCGAGATAATAGGCAATAATTAAGGCTGGAGTGTCACTTAGATTGACTCCCTAGTTAGGCATGTTGTTTTTTGACCATATTTCCAATTGGTGTTAGATCTTCCCTCCTCTCAAACTAAGCCCAAAAAGCTATCAAGCTAGTGCACCGTGTAAAGTCCTATGACCCCACAGAAATTGACAACAATCCCCCACATTAACAGCACCATTTGTATCGAAAAGGGAACGTATTGCCAGATAAACATAAGTAAAAGAAATAATAGAGGTATCATATCAAAAAAGTAACGATAGCCAAACTGCACCCATCCAGTAGCAAAATAGAGCATGACCAATGAAAGATTGAGTACAATTACCATACCCGCTATGATTAAGAACATGCATCTTTTTTTATCCCTATATTTTCTATTACAGAATAACAGTGGAATAAGCAATAATGCTGGATAGACTAAAAATACGCTGTTCCCATTAGGATCTAGAAATACTAGTTGATGAGTGGAGGAAAAGTGGACGGTATTGAGGAAACAATAATATATATTACGAAGAACATAATGGGGAGACAAGATCACACCGCTTTTATCAATAGAAGCATATCTAGCAGCTCCTACGACGAAACGTTCGCCCGTTTCGAGAATGTCATGAAACTTCAGGTAGTTATAAAGCGCTCCTAGACTACCAAAAGCAAGCGTGAGCAGAACAATAGGGCTGATAATCTTCGCTGATATAGCTCTACCCGAATTTTTATAATGGATAAACAGATAGAAGAATAGGATACCGTTAAATAGCAAGCTGGATCTAGACAAGCAAGCCAAGCAAAAGAATATGATGCTTAGGATCAACTGGTAATATCTCTCGTAATTTAAAAAACGCAGATAAAACAAATAGAACAGTAAGAGATAGACGACAGCAAAAATTTGACTAGTAAACCAGATTTGACCGGCTACCGATAGAAATAAATTGGGAGAATCCAAGCCAAAATTAAATAAAATAAATATCTCATCAAGCAAAGAGATAGAAATCATAAAATACTTTTTGAATTCTTGCATGGCCATATAAAGAAGCGCAACATTTACAGTCCCTCCAATCGCTGTATACAATACATCACTAGCATTCAGATGAAAAATTAAATAAAATGGCAAAATAAGTAATACAGGAGCAGGACCCCATACCATGTACCATTTGTTTTGGTAGAGAGAGAGATCATAGTGATCTGGAGGAGTTACATTTATACGATTGTGAAAGAAGGCATCTAGTAGATAAATGTAGTAATTATATTTTGTTGGTATAAATATATTCCTAGTGATCAGTTGTGAGAAATAGATATAGGTTGTACCAATTGTAATGCATACAATCAATGGAAAGATATAAGTATTTTTTCTGAAAAAGGACACTATCTGGTTAAAGGCCATGACTTGCCTACCTCCGTGATGAGAGCTAGCTTTTACTCTCATCACTATAACCGAGAAAAGACTTCTTTGCGAGACCAAGCAGGCGACAACTAGAGGACAACTACAACGTAGGAGAGGGATACTTGAAACACATTTTTGAAAAGGAACAAGGGATGAGCAATCAAGGTATCACACAAGTTCATGGGACAATAAGAGGCCCCAATCTTATTGCGATTGAGACCTCCAAGGTTATCACTTGCAATAGCATTGTATCTGTTGTTTTTCAGCTTCTTGCCCGTTCCTGTGCAAACTGCATGATTGCATCAGCCGCACGCTGATAACCACCGCCAGAGCGTGTAACATGCTGCATCTGTTGCATGCGTTCGCGATACACCGGATCATGAGCAACGCGCTCGACCGCCTCGCGCAGCGTGAGAGCACTCACGGCACCTTTCTCCAGCATGACGCCAAGTCCCATCTCCACTACACGTTGGGCGTGAAGTCGCTGCTCAGGTTGCTGCGGGATAAGGACCATCGGCACTCCATAATACATGCTCTCAAGCACACTGTTGGTTCCAGCATGGGTAACAAAAATGTGTGTGCGAGGCAGGATGTCTAGTTGAGGTACATATGGTGCAAGGAGAAAGTTGTCTGGAATAGGACCCAGCGTAGTGACATCAATCAATCTCCCCACTGAGAGAACAACTTGCCAGGGCTGCCCTGCAAAGGCCTCAAAACACAACTTGAAAAATTCTGGCTGGGAGATAGCCATGGTGCCAAGTGAGATGTAGAGAAGTTGCCGCTCGGTGTTGAGTTGGTCAAATGGAAAATCAGGTGCTTCATAGCGTGGAGAAATTGATGACCCTATAAAGACATAACGCTCGTCAAATGTTTCAGCTGCTGGCTGGAACTCTTTGGGTAGACAAATAATGTTAAGTGACTCTGCATTCTGCAATATGCTGGAGAAATCATCAAATGGATCTGCCGATGACTTGTTTTGGTCCGCCATCATCGTTCTCATCATTTCCATCTGTTTAAGCCTTTCAGGGAAATAATGGATCGATTGTTTCATTTCATTATGGAGATCAAAATACTCATTAGATGCGTAAGTAGCTCGTGTAGTAACAGCAGGTACTTGAAGCTCCTGAATAATTTGCTTTGCCCACAGACATACAAAGCCATAGACAATCACGTCCGGCTGCTCCGCTCGAATACTGTCCATGACCCCCGGTGGAACCTGACGTATCAAGCCAGCCCTCTCCTGGAAGATACTCGCCGCTCTCTCAGGAGACATATTATCCTCTTTGTCAAAGGACATCGCCATGATCTCTTTCATCTTCGATTCATAGCCATGAAAGATAGCGCCTGTGGCCTGTACAGCCTCACGAAAATCCTCTGTGAGATAGTAGCTTACCTGCTGGCCGCGTCTGACAAGTTCTTGCACAATGGGAAGAGTTGGATTGACGTGTCCATAGGCAGGGATATTTAAAAAGACATACTTTGCCATGAGAATTGATCTCCTTTCAAAAAAAACAGCATATACCGTTATCTGTATGTCCAACCAGAATCTTCCAGAAGAGAGCAGATCTCAAAGGGCAGGCCAGTTCATCCTCTGGATAAATCACAGAGGCTTTCCTGGCCGTGGTTCTGTAAAAGAGGTTATTAGAGTCTGTTGACAAAATCGGCCAGAGCTTTGCTGACAGCATCAGGAGCATCGAATAGCACTAGATGCCCTGCATTGGGAACTATCACTAGTTGTGATCCAGGAATCTCACGGTGAAGACGTTCCCCATACTTCAGTGGAGTCTGCTCATCTTTATCGGCCCAGATAATGAGCGTTGGTTTCCCAAAAACCTGCAAGTCAGTAGAGACTGCATTTACATAATAAGGGATGAGCAAACGGATATGCTGAAAGAGTATTTCCTTGCCTAACTCACTATTCCATGGCTCGATATAGTCATTGATAACTTTATTAAAGTTTTTGCTATTGACAGCTGCCTTAGGAAGTGTAGCTCGTAGGTCGCGAATCATATCCTCCAATTCAGTTTGCTTGGGTGCATCGAAATCGCGACGCTTTTCCATCTCAGGTAGAGGCCAATCTTGTGCAAAGGCATGCTGGTAACAAATAGTATCAATCAGGACCAGTACAGCAGTCTGCTCGTGGTAAAGTCGGGTTGCTAGAACTTGCGCTACTGCACCGCCTAAACCATGGCCGACCAGCACGATATTGGTAAGTTTGAGATCTTTGAGTAAGTAGGACAAGACATCGGCATGGCCCCAGACAGAGGTATCCCCCGGCCAAGGATGGTCCGATTGTCCATAACCAAGCATATCAAAGGCATAAATGGCACGCTTTAATCCTGTAAGTTGGCCAATTACACCTTGCCAGCTAAAAGCTCCAGCTGGGATATCATGCAGCAGCACAATAGCACCATCCGTACCATATTCTGCACCCTGCACAATGTAGCTGATATTATAGTGAACAGAATGTCCAATGCGTCTCTCAAGTGCACCAACCGCACTAGATGCTTTGCTCGCCATATTTCCTCTCTTCTATCACTTTGCCTTGGCATACAGGCCCGGCACATTGTAGAAAGCACTAAATCCTGCATAGCGTGCAGTCTCTGCACCAAGCTCATCTTCAATGGCTAAAAGGCGATTATATTTAGCCACACGCTCGCTACGAGCGGGAGCCCCTGTCTTAATTTGTCCAGCATTGGTAGCCACAGCAAGATCTGCAATAGTGGTATCCTCGGTTTCGCCCGAACGATGCGAGATCACAGCAGTAAAACTGGCACGCTTGGCCATCTCAATGGCGCTTAAGGTCTCGGTCAGAGAACCAATCTGGTTGAGCTTGATCAAAATGGAGTTAGCGGATTGTTCCTGGATACCACGCTTCAGACGTGTCGTATTGGTTACGAAGAGATCATCGCCAACCAATTGCAAGCGATGTCCTAGACGTTTGCGTAACAGTGACCAGCCCTCCCAGTCATCTTCGGCAAGACCATCCTCTATGCTGATGATTGGGTATTCACCAATCCATTTTTCGTAAAGATCGACCATCTCAGTAGAAGTGAGTGTGCGACCCTCACGTGCCAAGACATATTTGCCATTCTGGTATAGCTCAGTTGACGCGACATCCAATCCAAGGAAAATATCGACCCCAGGCTTATAACCTGCAACTTCGATTGCAGCAGTGATGACCTCCCACGCAGCCCGATTAGAATTGAGCGATGGAGCAAATCCCCCCTCATCTCCAACAGTGGTGCTCAGTCGACGATCATGGAGCACCTTCTTGAGTCCTTGATAGACCTCTGCTCCCATGCGCAGCGCATCGCGAAAGGTTTGTGCACCTACAGGCAGGATCATGTATTCTTGGAAATCAGTGGAGTTTTCTGCATGTTTGCCACCATTTAAAATATTCATCATCGGCACAGGGAGTGTGCGTGCGGAGACTCCGCCCAAGTAGCGATACAACGGTTGTTGTAGAACTTCAGCCGCTGCTCGAGCAACAGCTAGAGATGTCCCGAGAATAGCATTCGCCCCCAACTTTGCCTTGTTAACAGTTCCATCCAGACCAATGATGGTCTCATCAATTAGCACCTGGTCAGTAGCATCGAGTCCAACAATGGCTTCACTAATCGTTTCTTCAATGTTGGCGACAGCATGCAGGACACCTTTACCACCATAACGTCGCTTGTCTCCATCACGTAATTCTACTGCTTCATGTGCTCCAGTTGAAGCCCCTGATGGAACAGCGGCAATACCACGTGCCCCTCCAATAAGGAGTACTTCGACTTGAACTGTAGGATTTCCTCGCGAATCTAAGATCTCACGAGCCGTAACAGACTCGATGGTTGTAAGTTCATTGGTAAAATCTGGCATAAAATTCTAACCTCCGTAGAAAGCATATTTATGGGTTGATTCTGCTTTGGCTGAATGGATGGTTCTCTCGAACGAATGTCAAATGAGGACAGTTCACCCAACCAGTGCCATTATATCATCACTCTAAGGGAAATAGCTGTCTATGGATGTGGCTACACACTATTTGTTCGTATCGGCATCGACAAAAATTGGAGCTGGGCGACGAATAAGTGTGTTACGGGGCTTCTGAGTATCTGAAGAATTGCTCAACGAGGAACCTCTATTAGGAGAAGTATTGTTGTTACTGAACTGCGAGGTTTGTAAAGGTTTGGCACCTAATCGTGCACTGTATCCCTCAGTGCGAGGTTCTGAAGAATTTTGCAGGACCATATCCAAACCATGACGTAGAGTCAACATGTCACGTATAAAACAGGCAACAGCTGAAGCGGCAGAACCTTTCTCTTTAGCTGTTTCGAAACGGCGTCCGGTGGCATCTCCTGCCAACCGTGCAGCCTCTGCTTCTGCATCTGACATCTTGGCAGCATATACATCCTGAAAGATATCATCCCAGTTACTCCAGCGACCATGGAGAG
>CBJMBI010000138.1:0-8627 GCA_966427955.1 uncultured Ktedonobacterales bacterium | reverse complement strand
GCCACGAAACCGATCGCAAACAACATCGGCGTCTTAAAGCTAATTTTTCCACCGACCATCGTCGCGATCCAGTTAAAGATCTTCACCGCGGTCGGAATAGCAATCAGTGTCGTACTCGTTGCAAAGAAGGCCTGAGCAACCGAGGGCAGCCCAACAGCAAACATATGGTGAGCCCATACAGTAAAGCTGAGGAAGCCAATCGCCACACCAGACCAAGCAATAAAAGTATATCCAAAGATCGGCTTACGCGAGAAAACCGGAATGATCTCCGAAATGATCCCGAAAGCGGGCAGGATCAGGATATAGACCTCTGGATGCCCAAAGGACCAGAAGAGGTGCTGCCAGAGCAGCGGATCACCGTTTGCAGTATAGTCGAAGAAGTGAGTACCCAAGTGGCGATCTAGCAACAGCATGAAGCTGGCAACGGTCAGGCTCGGCAAGGCAAAGAGCAACAGGAACGACATGACCAGAATCATCCAGCTAAACAGAGGCATGCGGTTCACGCTCATACCAGGAGCACGCAACTTCAAAATGGTCACCACAAAGTTTAACGAACCAGCAATTGACGAGATACCCAGCAGAGTCGTACCCAGAACCCAGAAGTCGGTATTCATGCCCGGCGTCGCTATGACATGGGCAGGCGAAAACGAACTGCCAGCCGTGCTCAAAGGCACATAGTTAAACCAACCAGCGTCAGGAGCTTGACCTAGCAAAAAACTGGACTGAATAAAGATCCCACCAAACAGCAATACCCAGTAACCAAAGGCATTCATACGTGGGTAAGCCATATCACGTGCCCCCAGCATAAGAGGCACAAGATAGTTCCCAAAGCCTGCTAGCGTTGGCATCACGAATAAGAAAATCATCGTCACGCCATGCATGGTAAAGATCTGGTTATACGTTTGCGGATCAAGGACCTTGCCGTTCGGTTGCGCCAACTGGGCCCGGATGAGGAGAGCCTCCATACCGCCCACTAGGAAAAAGAGCAAACCGGTGAAAATATACATCAGACCGAGCTTCTTGTGATCGGTTGTTGTAATCCACTCACCGAGATAGCTCTCGCTAAAACTCCGTCGGCGTACAACTGTCGTTGCTCCACCGATAGTTTGAGTTGCCATAACCTATTTTCTCCCAGATTAACTTCTAATTCAGACTCTCCAGATAAGCTACCAAACTACGGATTTGTGCATCAGAAAGTTGTCCAATAGCCATATCGTTACCAGGTTTGATACCCATGGGATCATGTAACCACTTGGCAAGATTACAATGCTGGAGAATATCAGGATCATTGGGATCGCACTGATCCTTATTATTTGTCAATACACCACCCGCAATCAGACCGCGACTCCCAAAGTGCGTCAGATTTGGACCCAGCGGGCAATCCGAGGCATTATCATGACTTGTATTACAGTTGGCCTGGATATTATTGTATTTTGTCTCATCAACACCAACAATGCCATGACAGCTCGTACAGTTCTGTTGGAAGACCGCTAAACCATCTGCTGGAGAATATTTTGCATTGCCCGTGGCCGGAGATTGTGCTGCCAGTTGCTGCGTATGAATCCAGGACATGTAGGTATTGGGATCTACTGCCTTGACATTGAACTTCATGTTGGCGTGCTGTGTACCACAATACTCTGCACAGATTCCCTCATACGTACCAGGATCGTTAGCTTTAAACCATTTAGAATTGTTATGCCCTGGTACAACATCAGTCTTACCAGTAAGCTGGGGAACCCAGAAGCTATGGATCACATTGTTAGAGAAAAGATCAACATGCACAACCGTATTAGTTGGTATTTCAAGTGTATCAGCAGTTGAGATACCGTACTTTGGATAGTAGAATTCCCACCACCACTGGTGACCGATTGCTGTCACCGTCACCTTATTGGGATCAGCAGGCTCAGACTCTGGAGCCACTTGTAGCAACCCACGAATAGTGAAAACCAGAATGACAACCAGGAAAATGGTAGGAATGACCGTCCAAAGCAGCTCAAGCTTCGTGTTCCCATGGATTTGCAGTGGATTACCCATATTGGGACGCTCACGGTACCGAACAATCGAGAAAACAAGCGCTCCCTCAACTGCGAGGAAAACGAATGTAGCAATACCAAAAATGACCCAGAAGACGGTTCCTTCACTGCTAGCAATTGGGCCATGGGTATCTAAGATAGAAGGTGAGTTTTCACCGCATGCGGCAAAAAGCATAGAGAACAACAGCAGGCAACTGAACAAGAGCAGCCAACGCTTTGTCCTGCAAAATACAGGCATCCTCACGTCTTGATCTCCTAAAAAAGTTCTTCAATGATAGATTATGATCTCAGAATCCAGACGACACTCTCCCTAAGGATACTGGTGTAGTGTAGCTATCAGGACTGAAAGCCAGCTTGCAATTTCTGCAATGAACCTTACAGGGACCTGAACGAATAAGGATAACACTCTGCAGAATGTAATTGGTGGGGTTATGAGCTTTCACTTAGTACTTCAAATTCACGAGAAAAGGTTGAATTTCTGCCCCATATTCCTGCTGAATTTCGTGTATTTGATGTGTAAGTCCAGCACTAGAAGCACCTTGGAGAGCTTGAGTGATTAAATACTCCCATTCAGTGGAATCGCCTTCTTCATAACGGCATCGGGCATAAACTTTCAAGAACATTGTTCGATGGAGTGGACCAAGGTGAGGGATTTTATCCATCTGTTCAAACTGTTTTTGGAGGGTCTTGGCTGCTTTTTTTACATTTTGGTGTCTTAGGTAAGCTAGTCCAAGAAATCGATTGATCAGGAATACCCAAAGCGGGTCAAAATCATCTCTTTGATGGTCACAGATTCGGCTTACCTGCGTGGCTAATCCTTCTACTTCACTCAGAGCAAAACGTGGTCTGCCACTGAGTGCCCGGATCTTATCTCGATAAAGATGCGGTAGACAGGATCCAATCTGACGCTTCGCTACTTCTGATTCCTCTACTTGAAGACAACAATTATATGCCTCTTGAAATAACTGTAAATTATTATATGCCACTATTTCTGCACGAATGACTTGAATTTGAAAACCGTCAAAGCGTTCTTTATCTCGATAGTCCTCCCGATTCAGGCTCGACATGATGGCGTGAGCAAGTTTGGCATGGTAGAGAGCATCTGCTGGACAATTGAGGATACATTGAACATCGTGCAAAAGCATGCATACTTCTACCACATTTAGCGGATAGGTATAGAGGATCGAATACTTGAGTAAAGCTTTGCACGTATCACGGACAGCTAGATTCAACGTTTTGGCTTCTTGAGGATCTAGAGCGTAAGTTGCCTCGTGATGAGCTTGCCTGAGTTCTTTCAGGAAATCGTCTAGTGGACGAGTGGGTAATTCTCGATGCAGAGTTGTCATTATTTGCCCTTTCTTTTCTCGTGCCAAAAGCATGTGCGTGACCAAAGTTTGCCTTTGCTCGCTATCCAATGGCAGTGCATTGGCAATCTTTTCCGCAATTTTCAGGCTCGGAGACCGATAGGCGTATGAGTCATCCATTTGAGGATTCAGCAGATAGCTGATATATTGTTGGCTTACACTTATCTTTGCAGCAAGCTGGCGCTTACTTCCAGGTGTCCTAAGCACACTCTTAAGGATAGCAATGTACGTTTCTCTATGAAGTTGTGCATCATGAATAGCATCGAGAATGCCCATTGTCCCTCTCCAAATTCAGCACGGAATTAAACAAATTTCCTCATTCTTTCATATTACCATATTTATACATCATTGAATGGGGGCAATTAACGATAGTGAAGCAAGGAGAAGCTACTCATGGGACTCAAAATTGGTATCGTCGATCCTGGGAAGAGCCAAGAACAAATATTTGAAGGGATCGCCAATAAATTCAGTCTTAAATCAACCGATATCGAACAGTACATAAAATCTCAAGAATATCTCGCTGGCTTTGCAAGAGGCGGAAGTGAATCACTTGTGCTCTTTGTCACACCATGTCAAGTTATGGTAAGAAAAATTTGGAGTGAAAAACTCCTTTCAGCCAAGTGGAATCCTGATGGACAAGGTGTCATGTCATCGCCATTAGAAAAAGCAAAATTACAAGTAGATTACTTACAAAATCTACCAGATGCAGTAAAGCAATATTTTCCAAAAATATATGATTTCAAAGAGATAAAAGTCTCTGGCGTAGATGCTGACGGTACGCCAACGGAAAGACACGAATTCATCTGCGATCAAAGTTACATTCCCGGCATCGAGGTAAGCACATTTATCGAGCGTTACCAACCATCACCGAAAGTAGTCGCACATATCTATCGAGAAATTCTCAGATGTCTCAAAGAAAACATCCATCCGCATAGAAAGATACTCAGAGATTGCCCGACAGTTGAAGCATCATATCTGAGAAAGATTGCAGATCGCCTTGAGATTGCTCAAAAAACGGCACCAAGAACGTTTACAACACTTACCACAAGCAATTACCTGTGGATAGACGGGAACCGATACCAAAATATTGCTCAATTACTCGATGCATTTCAAAACCCTGATCTTCAGGACATTTTAGAACCTCAATATCATTGTCTGGTCATGGGTGACACTAATACGGAAAACATCAAGATAGCTAATTTTGATGTCCTGTTGAGAGTAATGCAGGAAGATAGCTTGGACTTTACTTATGAGGATTTAGGAATAAGATTTCTCGATCCAAGAGCTATCGGTTTTCAGTCTGTTGGGGCAAATGTTGTCGATGACTACATGTATGATAATAAACCACTCCACAATTCCTTAGGGAATTACGATGTGATTCATGGAGAGCATTTTAGTATCCATATAGCTACAGAACATGGTGAACCTCATATTACATTACAGCAGAAAGAACATCACCCCTTTCGGAAACCTTATCAGGATATTGATCAGTATTTCCCCTACATTATGGGAGGCTGGGACGTTGATGATCCGGAGTTTTTACGTGACGATCCTTATTGGCTTGTTCGTTTCGCCTTTATCATGGGAACTCATTTTGCTGCCATGCCGCCATTTCATTTTCAAAAAGATAGTGACGGGCATGTGAGGGATGAGTATGACTCTCAAAAACGGGCTGTTGCTGTCTATTGTGAAGGGATTAAGTGGCTCAATATTGCACATGATATGCTTACTGGTCAACAAAAAGAATTATACGGGATTTCAGTGCCACCTCTGCTAAAGCGTGCAAGAGAACGGGTGACTGCTCATCTCTCTTAGGGTTGGCTCTCCTCAACTAGCAGTGCAGCCCAAAGGCGGATAGTGAGTGTCACCATACCTCTCAAAGTGTTGCAAAGTTGCAAAGTTGCAAAATTAGCTCATTGTATACTTGAATTGATATCTGAAACACATAAAAAATAAAGAAGGAGCTAAAACAACATGAGATGTTTTACGCACCCACAAACTGAAGCCGTGGCTCAATGTTCCCAATGCCAAAAGGGCATATGCACTAGTTGTGCTACTAATATCGAAGGAGCAACTCTTTGCCCATCCTGTTGCGAGACTGGACTGCGTGAGGAAATTGCACATGCTCAGCGCAGTATAGTTGGTGTATGGGTCTTTACAGGCGTCATCACTGCTATCACGGCCATCGGAGCTTTTGGGTCGATCGCTCAGCTTGGAGCTGTAGCTATTTTATTCATTCCTCTATTATTTGCAATCTCTTGGTGTCTCTTCTGGGGTTGGTCCCCTGTGTGGAACGGATTTAGTAGAGCTTTCGCTGGCTGGGGCTGCTCCGGCACTTGGTTCTTTATGCTGATTGTCACAGTTCTTATAAGTGAAATCCTCATCGGAATAGCCATATTGGTTGGTGCATTTACTGGCATAAAGAAATATACTGATGCACGGCGAATTGTTGCTAACGGTGGTCAGATGATTGCCCAGTTGCGCGGCATGCCTATACAGCCATGATCCCCAGACGGTAACACTGTTTAGCAGCTCCCTTCGATTTATTACCTGTATTACCCCAAAAATATATGAACCGCAGTAGTACGAGTGCAGCCTACCCCACTGCGGTTCAAACATGCTGGCTTGCAGTGAGCTAAAGTGATCCTTCTGCACAGAAGTTCATTTTTCCCTGGGCCCCTTGAAATATGGAGCATCTAAGTTGAATAGTGGTATTGGATTATTTTTACGTGTAGCTAGCATTTTCTTTGCACAACTGGCTGTAAAATCCATCTTCGCTAGTAATGCGGGAAAGAGGAGAGTCACTTGAGGCTTAAGTTCTTCGATGAGGCGCAAGGTCTCATATGGGTCTATCCAGACAAAACATTGAGCCTTTATGACGCCGATGAGAAGCGGGTGCCCATCGGCACCAATCAAATTTGTGTCCGGTGCCCAAGGGTCTGAATAGGTAGTTTGTGCATGCTCGAACAGGTCAATGGCACGCTCGGCATACTGTTTCCTCTCATTTGCTGACAGTTGTTTGAGAGGATGATAGGCAAGCCGTCGATAACCACCCGCATACTCCAATTCAACCAAACAGGAAAGTTGCTGGCTCTTGGAGCTTCTCTTCCGGGATCTCTCGATACCTTTGTGCCATTTTTCTTCATTTCCTCGTACAATCCACAAATGTGCGAGATTGCGCATCAGAGTGGTTTCCAAAAAAACGTCGCCAATTTCTTCGGCGTAGTCGCAACCATAACGGAAATTGTTGACACTCTGTTCAAACTCTCCTAACTCCCGGTAGAGAGGGGCACGGAGTGCATGCAGCATGGCATAGTCAGCCTGAAAGCTCTTAGGCAAGAATTGTGAAAGGATGCGTTCTTCTACATCGTTATAGGTTTGAATTGCGATGTGACACCGTTGATACCAGGGGTATACTGCTTCTTGAGCTTGTCCAAGCAGGATGCCAAATCTGAGTTGCATAGTAGCGAGCTGGATCTCTGTTTCCGGCAGATCTAGCTTGTGATACCATTTCTCTGCTTCCTGCTCGACAAAGGAAGCTCTTCCCTGGTAGAGTTCACGTCGGAGGTTTGAAAGATGAAGCTCAGCGAGTTCAAGACAGATATCGCCATACTTCGTGAGCAAGGAGATATGGCACTCCGTTGTTGGAAGATCCATCGCCTGTTTGGGAAGAGCAACTGTTCCTAGACCAGCAAGTGCAAGAAACTTCCGGCGGTCGAAATGCTTATTGGTCGTCTCTAGTGCTTCCGATAAGATCTCCACCAGCTTGCTGCGATCACTTTCGGGCAAACTTCTTCCTATTTTCTCGACTTGTTGTAACGTCCCCTTATTGATACCAGTCCGACGACATAACTCTCCAAGAGACCACCTCAGAGCAGTTCTATATGTCTGGACTCTTTTTCCAAATAAGACGCGATTATAATTGTACTTTTTCCAACCACGACTCATAGGGTAATACCTTCCCTTTCCTTGCTTGATGAACTTTCTCCTGTGAATATAAATATATCACTAAAAGAGTTGCAAAGTTGCAAGGTGGCGAAAGCAGCTTAATGTATGCTTGGATTGCAACCTGAAACACAGAAAATAAGCGGCTCTTCTCTGCAAATTTTTTGAAAAGAGAGTTGCCTTACTTGGA
Organism: uncultured Ktedonobacterales bacterium; assembly: GCA_966427955.1. GTDB lineage: Bacteria > Chloroflexota > Ktedonobacteria > Ktedonobacterales > Ktedonobacteraceae > DASYAN01. The sequence goes on along the minus strand of CBJMBI010000138.1, from coordinate 1,095 downwards.
TCAGGGCATCTTTAAACTCGATGCCCTGAATGTCTGCTAAGAGTTTTGTACTTTATTTGCATATTTAAACTATTTTGGGGTATTTCAGGATTCCACTTCCTAGCAGGTGATTATTGTCCAATCTCTCAAGAGGGAAAGAAACATTTTCTCCTCAGGTACTTCTTGTATACTCCCTATTTTCCGCTCAGATAAGAGCATGAAAGGAAGGAACCCATGGGAAGATCTTCATTCAAGAAGCGTCTTGCTGTGGCTGTGACAGTAGCTCTGTCCTTGATGTTTGTATTATCCATCATACCATTTCCCCTTATAGAAGCACATGTACTTGCAGCTTCTAATACAGACATAATAAACGTTCCCTTTGCAAATGGCCCTAATGGAGCAACAACAGCCAATACGTATACTGGTAATGTTACTATTACTGTCTCAGGTCACGGTCATGCTTCCCAATCAGCAGAATCAGATGCCTTTTATATTTATACCGATAACTCTGGTAACCCAATCACACCGGAGCATCATTTTGACTTTGGCCTGTGCATTAATCAAAAACCAGTAGAAAACTACGTAGCAGTATCACCGTACAGAGATGATCACACCTATCAGTTCACGATCTCAGCTGGGGATAGCCCCCAGAAACTCACTTTCGGTGTTTGTGATACATACACAGTTGACAATACTGGTGCCTTCACTATCACAGTCAAAGGCAAGGACGACTCAACGCCAACACCTCCAGTTCCTGAGCCAGTTGGAACACCACCACCGCCTACTACCACTATGCCCGCGGCAATCAATATAGATGGAACAGCGTGGTGTGAACCGTTACCGCTCATGCTCATAGCAAGCTCGAACTGCGACCTTGTGGAAATACGAACTGGCGGACGCTCGTTTGAAACACATCCTAATAAGGCAAACCTCACCACACCTGGGGGAGGTGACTTCAGATTCACAAATCTGCCCGTAGATGCTCAGTCCCTTTCAGATGTTCTTGTTATTGCTTATCGGTTTCAAAAGGATTCTGCACTAGTACCAGGTAACTATTTCTATTGTACAGAAACTGTTACCCTTACACATGTCTCTGATAACAATTATGAGATCAGG
>CBJMBI010000137.1:0-8640 GCA_966427955.1 uncultured Ktedonobacterales bacterium | reverse complement strand
GGCTTTTAGTGGATTTCATGACAGACTCTGTCAATCCAAGAGATACCTCTACGTATCGAAAGTTACGGATCTATCGCCCAACAATTAAACTAAAGGCTCATCCATGAAGAAGGATAACACAAGATGATACAAAAGTCAAGGTACAACAATCACTTTACCGAGTTCTACGAACCCACAAGGATACTAATATTTTATCAAAAGTATCTGGATATTGAGGAAAGTAGTGAAATTGTAGGCCGCCTTTCATGATAGCTAGGAACCAAATGTCCCATAAGACTGACTTTACGAACCAGTATAGTAGAGCTATTCGTTTTACTCACTGAGGGACTTTCTGTCTTTCTGCAGTATCTTGACTACTCGTGTACCTTATGAGAAGGAAACCTTCAAAGTTTAAGAAACAGAGGAAGTATTATAAAATAATAGAGATTTAGATATCTCGAATAGGAAAGCTACAATATTTCCAACTATTGTAGAAAGCAGGTATATTTGCTGTGAGTCGACAATTTATGCAAATACAAACCTCCCGGAGAAAAGAGACTCAGGGAGATGTGCAGCCTAACGCATCACCTCAGCCGGAGAATGCCCCGACCTCCCCAAAGAAAAATAGGTCAGGACTTTTGTCAGGTTATAACGCAACGGCAAATAATGTCCAATATCCCCCGGCAGCAAGCTCTAAGCCCACATCACCAAGCTTAGTTGGTCTGCCGCCACGTCCTACACAAGTTCCTAGCAAAGAAGTGGAAAAACAGAATTCCTTCCCCACAACTGCTTCTAACTTCAGAGAAGGGAATGGTCCTTTTTCTACACATACAGCGACACCTGCTTCACAGAGTTCTACCCAACAACCCCCCAAAATATTTGCTGCCCACAACGTACCACCACAACCAGCACAGACTCGCCCAACACCGAATTTTAATCGATATACAGACACATCCTCCCCAACAGAAGTCTCTAACAATCCTGGTTTGCCTATCGCACCCACACCAGTTATGCCCAATGTCTATCCCAATACAGATAACCTAGCTTTGAGGAATATTTCTCGCCAGACTAACCCACTAACCTCTCCGAACTACCCAGCAGGGATTACCCCTTATGCTGGATTTTCTCCCATGCAGCCAATACCCGGGATGCATCCTCCATATGCTCAGTATGGCCCACCATCATCCTTTAAAAATAACCGTCAACGGCGCTTCCCAATCTGGGCACGCATTGTCACAGGATTTGCAGCCTTTTTTTTACTCATTGCAGGTGGACTCTTTACTTACTATCAAGTCGAGATTGCTCCGTCGCTGAATAATATCATTGGACAGGGAGCCATCCATCAGTCTAGCAATCAGAATGGAACTCCCGTGGCATTAGTAAACACCCAAAATAGCAGTTTAAGTAGCCAAAATCGTATTAATATTTTATTGCTTGGTAGTGATACTGATGGTAAAAATGGGGCACCTTTAGCACAAAGTGATATTGTCGTTACAATCGATCAACAAAAGCACTACGTTGGTATGCTCTCTATTCCTCGTGATCTGCAGGTAAGTATTCCACATAGCGGTGCAGGTAAAATGGATTTCGCATTTAGTTATGGCTGGCAAGATCAAAAAGGCACTGATACAACAGCTAAAGCAGAAGCCGGTGCAGGTCTAGCAGAGGACACGATTCAAGCAAACTTTGGCATACACATCGACCGCTACGCCTGGGTAGGTTTAACAGGCTTTGTCAAAGTGATTGATACTGCTGGAGGTGTTGACGTTGACGTTACGCATCCAATGGTCGACGATAACTACCCAGACGATGTTGCCAACTCAGGGGGCAGCGTCTACGACTACAAACGTCTCTATATAGCACCGGGTCCACAACATCTGAAGGGCCCACAAGCACTCGAATACGTACGCACACGCCATTCTGACCTGATAGGAGACTTTGGACGTTCAGCGAGACAACAGCAAGTGCTCAGTGCACTCAAAATAAAACTAGCTACGCCAGATACCATCTCTCAGACACCACAATTGCTCAAAGACTTGAATGGCTATCTTTTAACCGACATGCAACTTGATGATCTAGCTTTTCTAGGCAACCTTGCACGCAACGTTGATCTAAACAAAGTGCAACATCTCACACTCAGCCCACCCTACTCTACACCAAGCAACGTAAACACAAACTATCTACCAATCTGCTCTCAAATTACACCGGCCATCTCTCAAATGTTTAGCATTCAAGCAAACTGCATACCGCAAGGCAGTGGTTCAGCAGGATTAGCCTCTATTATTCAGCCATTGCCTCACTCTAACAGTATTATCACACAACAAGGAGCAACTCAAAACTCACAACAAATATCAAGCCAGCTTCCTGGTCCAAACCTGAGCAGTATGGACATTGTTGGAGGTGTTCATACCCTCCTTGACATCATGCTCATAACAGTCTTTGAATCATTCAACGCAATCCAAGTATAGTCCGTGTACAAATATGCAGCTCACTCATTGAGATCGTGCATGCATAGCTATCAACTCTTGAAAAGAACGATCAAGCAGGACAATGAAAAGACACACCCAATGGTACAAAATAGTATTGCTCGCCACCCTGACCCTCAGCTTACAGAGCTGCCTAGGGATAGGAAATACTAGCCCATTCCAGAGTAAGAGCGTTGGCAATAATGGACAGATAGGCATCAACACCACACAACAAGCAAAATTTACTGGTAAGATTTATTTTACGCTCAACCGTAACCTCTACGTCCTAGATGGCCAACTCAAACTTACGCAGCTCACACAGGGTCTCGATGTGCGTAATCCCGCAGTCTCTCCTGATGGAAAGTGGATTGCATTCGCCAGCTTTTACAAGAACTATTCTGACCTGATGCTAATGCCGACAAGCGGAGGAACACCACAACTACTTCTCTCAGGCAATGGTCAATATCTCCCCAATCCAGCCTCTCCGATGGGAGCACCTAAGAGCACATTTAAATGGATTGCACAACCAGCCTGGAATGCGGACAGCGACCACTTACTCTTTGTGAGTGACCTGGACAAATTAAAGATTGGGCCATGCAACGTCGACGATTTTCTGCTTGACCCTCTGATTCTTTCCATGTCCATCAGCAATCCAACTCAACGACCACAAACTGTTGCCTATAGCACCTTTGGTGACGGAGGATTACGCGATCCAAGCTATCGCCCAGGTCACAGTGATCAGATTATCTACACAGGCTACAATTATGGTCCAAATGCAAGTCAGATCATACAGATTTTTATGGAGGATCCCAATGCCATCGCCAGCCACCCCTGGACTTACCAGCCCGGTAGCGCAAGCTGCGAAAGTGACCCTGGGGTTCCAATCACCCAATCGAGCCAAATGAACTTTGAGCCATCCTTCTCCCCTGACGGTAAGACCATTCTCTATGTACGAAGAGAAGATGCCACCCATATGAGCTTGAACACCATGCCAGTTCCTGAGGGTATTACAGGTGACCCAAATACCCCTTCGTTCAACCCAAATTCACAGGAGAATCTCAACAAGGGTCTATCCATGTATAGCCAATCCACCAACCTTTTAGAGGGACTATATGTAAGCCAGCCAATCTGGTCACCAGATGGAACACATATCCTCTATTACAACTATGCTAACAATAGCTTCGATATTTGGATCGCCTCAATCACAAAAAATGCCAAAACAGGAACATATGTTATAAGACCCAATAATCAAGTACAACTGACAGATGGGCAAGGAAAGCTCGATGCCGACTCACGAGCTTGCTGGACAACATAGTTGCCTCTTGACTACCGAGTAAGCTATCGACCAAACTCAAGCAATCGGCTATGCAGTTTTCAGAGATAGAGCAAGCCCAACAGTCAGTAGGTTCCAGCTAACACAGAGCAATGGACCTATTTGACGGCGACGCTCAAGTCTCGTGGATATACTAGGCAGAGGAGTAGTAATAACCGATGACATTGTAGACTCTACAAGTCATAAATGGTATACTACTCTCTGAAAAGGCAAATCTCTGATTCTGACTCCAGCTCGTAGTATCAAGCTGTCGAGAATTTGCAAGGCCTGGAAGAGCAAAAGCTCACGCCAGCAAGTTTGAGAAAGCAGGAAAAAGTTCTCCCATCAGAAAGGGAAATCCTGGCATGAAGCACCAAGGGAAAAGAAGTCAACAAGTATTCGCCCAGGCTGCTTGAGGTAAAACCTTGAACCAATTTGAAGGCACATTGATCGCTGGACGGTATGAAATTCGCGAGCATATCGCTACAGGTGGTATGGCAAGCGTCTTCAAAACTTGGGATCATCGCGTAGAGCGCATTGTAGCGATCAAAATACTGCGATCTCTAGATAAGAACGACCTACGCGCAGTTGAGCGCTTCCGTCGCGAAGCGCGTGCTGCAGCAGCACTAGCTCACCCAAATGCTGTCACGATCTACGATTTTGTTGAAGAAATGGGGCAGTATTTTCTTGTCATGGAGTATATCCATGGCCCAACCTTGAAGCAGCTTATCGGACAGCGTCGGCAATTGCAGGCACGTGAGGCGATAGAGATTGCACTTCAGGTCTGCTCTGTACTACAGGTAGCACACGCACGCGGATTCATCCACCGAGATATTAAGCCACAAAATATTATGTTGGCTTGGGGAGGCACAGGCAATCTTAGTGATGGGGGAGCATGGGTAAAATTAACCGACTTTGGTATTGTACGCGTAGCAGAAGACGCAGGCTTGACCAACAGTGGCATTGTGCTGGGGACCGCCGATTATCTCTCCCCAGAGCAAGCACGCGGTGAGACACTGACAGGTTCCTCCGACCTCTATTCGCTCGGTGTAGTGATGTTTGAAATGCTAGCTGGACGACCACCATTTGTGGGTCCGACAGCCGTTTCGATCGCTATGCAACATGCTTCAGCCAATCCGCCACCATTACGACAGTTCAATCCAACGATTCCAGTTGTCCTAGAGAAGTTTGTCAACCGGGTACTCCAAAAAGAGCCCGAAGATCGGTTTAGTTCGGCTGCAGAAATGCAGCAAGCATTACGTGCTTGTGCACGTGAACTCTTTCATGGCAAGTTGCCAGCTCGCCCTTACTCATCGAACATATCAACTGGGTAACGGTTACAGAACCTCGGGAAGGTTCGCCCCTGTGAGATTTATCCAGGGGATGAACTGACCTACCTTATTTGGGGCAAGAGCCCAGGGGCACTTTTCGCCTATGCTCTTTCCGGTTTTTGCTCCATCTGTTAGAATAGTCGGGCAGCATATCAAATGCTCCATGATACGTACAACTCGTGGGAGATCCCCATCTGCCAGGCTTGGCCCCCAAAGAGCTGCAAAGCAGGTAACCATACACCCCGCAGCTTGATGAGAGGACTTCGAACCATAGACAGCAGTTGATGGAGGCAAAACTATAACTTTTCGCCTCTAATAAATATAATAGGAATATATATGGAAAAGATAGGCTTTAAGCAGATTATAACATCAGAAGCTCCAGCAGCCATTGGTCCCTATAGTCAGGCCATCCGCTGTGGACAGTTCGTGTATACTTCAGGTCAGATCCCTCTTGATCCAATTACCGGAGAGCTTGTTGGTGAAGATGTACAAACACAAACACATCGCGTTTTACAAAATTTGCAGGCAGTTCTTAAGAGTGCAGGCACTTCACTAAACAATGTGATTAAAACGACCGTCTTCCTAACACGCATGAGTGACTTTCAAGCCATGAATACCGTCTATGCAAGCTATTTTAGTAGCCCCGCACCAGCACGCTCGACAGTCGCCGTTGCTGAACTACCGCGCCAAGCGCTTGTTGAAATTGAGTGTATTGCACTCCTCGATGGCTAACTATGGGGGATTTTGAGTGAACACCGCTACTATCTGGCGTACTGCACTTGAACGACTTGGGATGTTGCCATCGATTGATGCCCTCACCAAAGCTTGGCTACAAGAGGCTCATTTGTCAGGGAATGTTACGACTTTACAATCAAAGCAAGATATTCACCTGACATTACAAGTTCCTAATGCTCGGGTTTGTGAGACGATCAATACACATTGGCTTTATCTTCTCGAAGAGGTCCTCAAGGAAGTAATAGGGCAGCAAGTAAAACTTACTGTCGCACATACAACATCAGATATACCCGCTGAACCTACTACTTCCAATGGCAACAGAGAGCCTCCCGGGCGTGGTGCAAATACTCTGTCTTCCTCACCGGGCCACAACCATACACCTTATAATGACCATCTTGTCAACGGTCCAGTGCAAACGCCGCTGCCACATCTTTCTGATGCATCGCTAGAGAATTGGGAAAATGATCAACATGCCCATATACTCATGCACAATCGGCTGAATTCTCGCTACACTTTTGATGCATTTATTGTTGGAAATAGCAACCGTCTGGCACATGCTGCTTCACTCGCTGTTGCTGAGGCTCCCGGTGAGTCGTACAATCCACTCTTCCTCTACGGTGGGGTTGGTCTAGGCAAGACCCATCTCTTGCATGCTATTGGCCATCAGGGTATGGAAACTGGACTGGCCGTACTCTATGTTTCATCTGAGCAATTTACCAATGAAATTGTTAATGCCATTCGCTATCGCACTACTGAGGAATTCCGTGCTAAATATCGTTCGGTTGATATTTTACTAGTTGACGATATTCAATTCATTGCAGGCAAAGAATCAACTGAGGAAGAGTTCTTCCATACATTCAATAGTTTGTACGAGATGAGCAAACAGATTGTGATCTGTAGTGATCGTCCTCCTAAAGCTATTGTCAGTTTAGAGGAGCGTTTACGTTCACGCTTCGAATGGGGGCTGATCGCTGACATCCAGCCACCAGACCTGGAGACTAGGATGGCCATTCTACGTGTTAAGGCAGATTTGCTAAATTATCATATACCAGATGAAATCATTGCCTATATTGCAGGACGCGTACAAACTAACATCCGTGAACTAGAGGGCTGCCTCAACCGGCTCATGGCTTACCAGCAGCTACATCGCACAGACCTCACGCTCGATGTTGCACGATCAGCAATATCTTCATTAGGCAATGATACGCGCGAAGTACGCCTGAATAGTCAACAGATTATCCAAGCTGTTGCAGAATACTACCATATCTCTATCGAAGCTATGTGCAGTAAACAGCGTGACAAATATATTGTAATGCCACGCCAGATCGCGATGTATCTCATTCGTCAGGAAACACAGGCTCCCCTGATTGAAATCGGACAACAGTTCGGCGGACGTGATCACAGTACCGTCCTGCATGCTTGTGAAAAGATCGATCGTGCAATTAAAGTAAATTCAACATTACGCAATGAAATAGTGACTATCCGTGAACAACTTATGTTGCAATAAATGTAATATTCAAAATATCCTGATAATCAGGATATTTTTCCCAGAAAGGTTTTTTATGGAAATATTATGCTACCACAAATAGGACACTTCACAACCTATCTTATCGATCTTGATGGCGTCATCTACCGAGGAGAAGACTTAATTTCAGGCGCAAAAGAATTCGTCGATTGGCTTAACAATAATCATAAAAAGTATCTTTTTCTTACCAATAATTCTTTTGCTAACCAAGCCCAGGTCGTGACAAAGTTGACACGCCTAGGCATTGCTACTGATGAGTCCCACGTGCTAGTTGCGAGTCAGGCCGCCGTCAGCAATATTGCACATCGCTTCCCTGGCGCTCACGTCTATGTGATAGGAGAGCAGCCACTCTTCGATTTAGTTTGTGCAAACGGTTTACAGATTGCCAATAGCAGCGGTCAGAAAGCAGATGTAGTCCTCGTTGGCCTAGATCGCACTTTTGACTATAAGAAACTCACAGAGGCCATTCTAGCAGTTCGGGCGGGGGCAGCATTTATTGCAATCAATCGAGATTCACTCCTGCCAGTTGAGAACGGTTTTATCGCTGGTTGCGGAACCATGGTTGCAGCAATTGAAGCCGGTAGTGGCATTACACCAGAAGTTATTGGAAAACCTCAGCCAATATTACTTCAAGAAGCCATGTCCCTACTTAGCAGTCAACCAGAAGAAACAGTCATGATTGGCGATGGACTTGAAAGTGATATCCTTGCAGGCAAGGCGGCAAGAACGCATACGCTGTTGGTACTCTCAGGAAAAGACTCACATGAAAGTCTAAAAAGAGCAAGTATTGTACCAGATTTTGTGTATCCAAGCCTAGCAACAGTGATGCAAGAAATCAACAATAACTAATGAATTTTTTACCAAAAAGCTGTCCAGGAGATCAATGAATTGCAGGGAGGTATATCAATCATTTCCCTTCTCTAGTGATCGTTCTACAATGGCAACGGTACAGCGTGAAATACAGATCAATTTGTTGTTCTCATCAGTAATACGGATATCCCAGATGTGCGTGGTACGTCCACGATGCAGTGGAGTCGCAACTGCTGTCAATGTCCCCTCACGTTTTGGACGCAAGTGATTGGCATTGATTTCCAGGCCAAAAGCTATCTGTCGATCTGTATCGATATTGAGAATACTGCCCCATGAGGCTACGGATTCAGCCAGCAGCACCGACACTCCTCCATGTAAATAACCTGCTGGCTGATGATGATGGGAAGTAATCGGCATGGTTGCCACGACTCTGTCTTTAGTAGCTTCGCTCAGCTTAATACCCATTACATCCAAGACCGTACT
>CBJMBI010000136.1:0-8710 GCA_966427955.1 uncultured Ktedonobacterales bacterium | reverse complement strand
TAGGTAGTGTGCATACGGATATGGTTAGCAATTACTTCATGGAGCTGTTGTAATGGATCAGTATATTCACTGATAATTCGCCTAGTAGCGTCGTTTAGACGTTGCATATGTGTTTCCATAATTTCAATGAGCAACGCCTGCTTGCTAGGGTAGTGATGATAGATACTTGCCGCTTGAATACCAGCTACACGGGCAATATCACGCAGGGGAGCAGCATGATAGCCATACTCTGCAAACAACTGCACAGCAGCATCCAGGATGCATTCTCGCATGGAACGTCCTTCTGGCCGCATAGTCTTAATCCTCTTCTTCTCCTTCAAGTTTTTTTATTGTAGCACAGATGGGAAGAGAACATAGCAGGAACTATTTGGTGGACCTCGGTATAGTGGAATTGGAAGGTAACACAATGCCAGCGCGTAACTCTGATAGAGAGTGTCTATGAACTAAGATAAGATGATACTCCACAGGCAGCCGAAACGCGTTGAAAATATACACGGAGGGACTATGCTTCCCTGCCACTACATTTGCGAGGAGTAACATTCTTTATGAGAGCAAATTCATCCGATAAAGGGCATGTAGTTGTTGGTAAGGATGAGTTGATTCACCAGATTGCCGCAAAGGCTGGTATGAATCTAAAAGAGACCAGCAAAGTGATTGATGCATTTACTGAGGTCGTTCGTGAAGGTGTGGCCAAAGGCTATGAGGTACGCCTAATGGGCTTTGGCACTTGGAACCTGCGTGATGTCGCCCCAAGGCGAGTTAAGTCTATTCGTGGAGGAGATCAGATTATTATCCCTGCACGCAAACGTGTTGGCTTCTCCGTAGGTGCTGTACTCTCTCAGGCAGCTCAGGGACATACAGCAAGTAATAAGGTTAAGTCTTCTCCACTTGAGACAAAATTGCGTCAGAACGGGAATATGACTTCTCACTGACCCGTAGGGTTTAAGGCGTTCCCATTCAAAAATGCCTTCCCATTAGGGATCTCTCACTGAGAGAATCAAGGCCTGCTTCTAGATCTGCTGGAAGAGGGGCCTCTAGTTCTATTGTCTCGCCAGTCGCTGGATGAGTAAAACACAGTTGGTAGGCATGTAAAAATTGGCGCTGGGATAGCATGTCAGGTTGCTTGCGCCCAGACCCATAGACAGGATCACCAACGACGGGATGCCCAATCGCTTTCAAATGGACCCGAATTTGGTGCGTACGCCCAGTTTCTAGTTGCAAAAGGAGTAATGTATAACGAGCAAATCGCTCAATTACACGAAAATGAGTCCGTGCTTCCCGGCTACCAGATGTAGTAATTGCCATCTGTTGCCGCTGGCGAGGATTGCGTCCAATAGGGGCATCAATAATCCCACTGTCAAGAGCAACTATCCCTTCAACTAAGGCTAAATAGCGCTTCACGACTTCGTGCCGTTTCATTTGCTCAACTAGGGCTGCTTGTGTCTGCTTATTCTTTGCAACTATTAGTAATCCAGAAGTATCTCTATCCAGACGATGGACAATGCCAGGACGTTGATCTTCTTCAGTCACATGGAATTCAGAATAGCGTGCCAGCAAAGCATTGACCAGAGTGTCATCATGATGACCCGGTGCCGGATGTACAACCATACCAGCAGCTTTATTGACGACGAGCAGATCGGCATCTTCATACACAACTTCTAGAGGTAGCGCCCGCCGCACAATAGTGTTTTGGTGTGCTAATGGTGTTGTACGTAGAACATGAATAGTATCATGTAATCTGAGCGCATAGCCAGCTTTAGCTGGTTTATCATTCACCAGCACCGCTTCTTCGGCAATAAGCTGTTGCACACTTGTACGCGAAAGATCCGTCATTTGTGACGTAATATAGCGATCAAGGCGCATACCAACTTGCTCGCTTTCAATTGTCCATTTTTGGGTCACAACCTTATGAAATCTCCTCTTGGCTCACGACTAGCAAGTCTTCCTCTGGTTTAGAATAGGTAGGTTCCTGATCGGTAGTTGATTGTTGAGCTGTATTATCTTCCTGGGGAATACCATATATGCGATCCTTACCACTAAAGATAAGTAGCACAAAGAGCAGGAATACACCCATTGATATACAAGCGTCAGCCACATTGAAGATGGCAAAATAAAAACCAATCTCTGGGATACGAAATGAGATAAAATCGACGACATAACCACCATGGATTACTCTGTCGACCAAATTTCCCAGTGCGCCGCCAATAATCAAGGCGAAGACCAGCTTGTAGATCAATGTACCTGTATTCCATATCCGCGAGTAAAAGTAGCCTACTATACCCATGGCTGCAAGAATAAAGAGAGCAAGCAACGCATTACCTTTGAGCATACTAAAAGCTGCTCCACTATTTTGAGTATACTCAAAAGCTAGATTGTGTCCCAGAAAAGGAAACGGGACGACCTTTTCCAAACGAAATCTCTCTACAACAAGTTGCTTGGTCCACTGATCTAGTATGACAATCACTATGACGGTAAGAAGTGCAAAAGCGTCATAGAGACGTGCACGCTTGGCTGACACGATATTTTTACCCTCTTTGTTGAAACGTTAGCTTTCCGACTCTCACATATTACCGCTTTTTACAGAGCTTGTCTATCCACTGCACGGTACTATGGTCTCGGTAGAGCGATTAGACGTAGATCCTTGTGTTGACGAAAAGTCAGCAAAACGTTATGCTTAGCTTAGGTTTAGAAAACAAACATAATGTCGGACGTTGTAGAAGAAGGATACACAAACATGACGGCTCCACAAATCCCACAGCATTCTGATAATCAAGCAGGGCACACCACCATGATAGAAACCGAAATACCATCAATTTTTACGGATTTCGATCTGTATTTATTTGGACAAGGAAAGCATTATCACCTTTATGAAAAAATGGGGGCTCATCCACGCACGGTGAATGGTATAACGGGCGTCAACTTCGCTGTCTGGGCTCCTAATGCACTCATGGTTTCAGTGATTGGTGATTTCAATGGCTGGACGCGTTCGGCTAATCCAATGCATTTGCGCCATCATGATCTGGGGGTTTGGGAATGTTTTGTGCCCAACCTACAGGTTGGTATGCTCTATAAATATGCTATTTATTCACGTTTTAATAACTATACTGTTGATAAAATCGACCCCTACGGCTTTGCCGCTGAGCTACGCCCCAATACCGCTAGCATTGTTGCAGATATCCACCAATATACTTGGCACGATGATGCATGGATACAACAGCGCGAACAGAAGCAGCAATTCAATACACCCATCTCTATCTATGAGGTTAACCTTGGCTCTTGGAGGCACGTACCAGAACGTCACCAGGAGGGAGCGGTAGAAGAAGATCGCTTCATGACATACCGTGAGCTGGCACCTGCTCTGGCATCTTATGTGAAGGACTTAGGCTTTACGCATATCGAACTGATGCCAATTACAGAATATCCCTTTGATGGCTCTTGGGGCTATCAGGTCACAGGCTATTATGCCCCCACAAGCCGTTTTGGTCCACCAGAAGATTTTCAATACTTTGTTGATTATATGCATCAACAGGGCATTGGCATCATCCTTGACTGGGTTCCATCGCACTTTCCAAAAGATGGCCACGCTCTCAGCTATTTCGATGGCACGCATCTTTATGAATACTCTGACTCTCGCAAAGGAGAGCATAAGCAATGGGGAACGTATGTCTTTGATTATGGGCGAAGCGAGGTACGCAACTTCCTTATCGCAAGTGCACTATTCTGGCTCCGTGAGTATCATATTGATGGCCTGCGAGTCGATGCCGTTGCCTCTATGCTCTATCTCGACTACATGCGCGAGCCGGATGAAGCCCTCACCAATCAATATGGTGGCCGTGAACATCTGGAAGCCGTAGACTTTCTCCGCCAGCTTAACGAAGCAGTCTATGGACAAGTACCAGGAACAATTACCATTGCCGAAGAGTCCAGTGCATGGCCCTTGGTATCTCGACCTACCTACGTCGGTGGCTTGGGTTTCACCTTTAAGTGGAATATGGGATGGATGCATGATATGTTAGAATATATGCATATGGATCCTATTCACCGGCGTTATCACCACAATAATATTACTTTTTCGCTAATGTATGCCTACTCCGAGAATTTCATTCTGCCTCTTTCTCACGATGAGGTTGTACATATCAAGGGGTCCATGATCAATAAGATGCCCGGCGATCTCTGGCAAAAGTTCGCTAATCTACGAGCTTTCTATGGCTATATGTGGGGGCATCCTGGGAAAAAGTTGCTCTTTATGGGTGGTGAGTTTGGACAATGGAGTGAATGGAATTATAAAGAGAGTCTCGATTGGCATCTGCTCGAACCATCCAGTGATCCACGCCACCGTCAGCTATATGATTTTATACGGGACCTCAATAAGTTCTACCAGAGTGAACCTGCCTTGAGCACACTCGATTGTGATCCTAGCGGCTTCTCCTGGATTGACTGCCATGACTCGGATAATAGTGTTATCTCGTTTATGCGACGCGGTTATTCTAGTGATGATACACTGGTCTTTATTTGCAACTTCACTCCTGTACCACGCTATGGCTATCGCGTAGGGGTACCAGAAGCAGGTGAATACTATGAAGTGCTCAATAGCGATGATGTACGCTATGGTGGCAGTGGCTTGCTCAACAGTCAGCCCATGCCGAGTGGGCCCATCTACTGGCAATCGTGCCCTCACTCGATACTGCTAACACTTCCCCCTCTCAGTACGATTGCCCTAAAACGGCGAGTACCACAAGATAAAGACGGCCAGGAATCCAATCCTCCTTTTGGGGATGAGCTTGCCACAACCTGATACAAGGCTAAGCTTGAATAGTCCAGTGCATCTGGAAGAGCAAACTCATCATGCTCTCTCAGCTACCTATTGCTAAGCAAGGGCCAAGGCGATAGTTTGCACTGGATACGAACCTGAGCTTGATAGGAGAGAAAAAGCATAGTCAACGTCCTTGATCCAACCAGAGTAGTGTCTCCCTTTGGGTCAACAGCGCTCCCACTGATGGTTTGCCCATCCGTCGTCTTAATTGAGCCACTAGTGCTCACATTAAATGTGGTAGTCTTGACTACTGGAAGGCCTTGAAGAGGGATTGTCAGCATCATTGTATTAGTAGCTGACTGGAACACTCCACTAGCTACCTTGCCGTTTTGGAGCGTCAGTTGAGTGTTAGAAGACCATGGGATAGACAATTTTGGGATAGTTATGTTCCAATTTCCTGGGAGCGAACTTTGTACAACTATTGCTGATGTACGGAAAGGCTCTGTCTTTGTACTGAAATTAGGGGCATCAGACCACACAGTTATACATCCATCGCTTATTACAGTTCTGGCTCCGGGGACTGTGGGTGTAACTATAGGCACAGCTGTGGGCGTAGAAGTAGTATTACTGCATGAAGCTTCTTGAGCAGCGGCAGATGCCCTAAGGGAACTGCTTCCCATTGTATTCAGTACAACTAACACAACTAGGGACATTACTACCATAAAT
Source organism: uncultured Ktedonobacterales bacterium (assembly GCA_966427955.1). Lineage (GTDB taxonomy): Bacteria > Chloroflexota > Ktedonobacteria > Ktedonobacterales > Ktedonobacteraceae > DASYAN01. The sequence goes on along the minus strand of CBJMBI010000136.1, from coordinate 3,231 downwards.
GATCTTTTCATAAGCCTATCTCTGCTTCCTTCCACGATAACTAAAAGGCAGATAGAGAGTGTCACTAAAAATATTATGGTAGAAGTTTGTAGGCTTTTCTAGTAGGAAACAGGGACAAATTCAGTCTGGTCTTGCCAACTTAGACCATACCGCTCTGTAGCGGTATGGTCGAAAGACATTTTACCTCCTATTTTCGGAGGCGATTTCCACTTTCTTAGCTGAGGCTAAACGAATCAAGATGTGATTACCGGATAGAGGTCTCGCGCTTATAATCCACCTTTTCCAGGCAGCTATTGCGCTGGTAGGCTTCACATACCCACTGACAGATTTCCTCTGGATTATCAGACATGCGCAGTAACTCGAAATCGGACGGCGAAATGTTCTCAACCTTGAGCATCGTATCACGCAACCAACCAATTAATCCGCCCCAATATTCAGAGCCATAGAGGATTACGGGGAAGTTACTTACTTTCTTGGTCTGAATGAGCGTCAATGCTTCAAAAAGTTCATCCATTGTTCCAAATCCACCTGGGAAAATGACAAAGGCGTTGGAGTATTTGATGAAGAGGGTTTTTCGTACAAAGAAGTAACGAAAATCAAGTGAGATGTCTAGGTATGGATTTGATGCCTGCTCAAAGGGTAACTCAATGTTGCAACCAATTGAGAGATTCCCTCCTTCTTGAGCACCCCTATTGGCGGCTTCCATAATACCAGGTCCACCGCCTGTTATGATCCCAAAGCCAGCTTTGGCCAACAAGCGTGCCGTCGTTACAGCGGCTGCATAGCTAGGATTATCCGGTTTCGTTCGTGCAGATCCAAAAATTGCTACAGATGGAGGAATATGAGCAAGAGCATCAAAACCATTCACAAACTCACTCATGATACGCATAATACGCCAGGGATCAGTAATGGTGAAATCGAAGTTGAGCGCACGTTCAAAGGCGTGGCTCTCTTCTTCTATCTGTTTCTGGGGCACCGGTTCACTTGGACTGACGAGAGGTTGCGCAGGTCGAACTAATAGGCGTTCGTCTTCAGTAACGGTATGACCCTGGTGACGTAGAGATTTATAACGCGCCTTTGCACCTCGACGACCAAGAGCATTAAATTTCCCATTGCGATTCATTAAAGAGCACCTCTTCCCGACTAACTAATGTAAGTACATTCAACAGAGACAAATCAAGTAGAGTAGCTTTGCAGATGAAGAGTCTATAAAGCCCTGTTTTTGACAAACAGGGCTTTGGAAGCGAGATTCGCTCGATAAAAACTACACTATTGTTCCACCACAAAAGCTACAGAAATGCTGGTTAGCCTGCTCACGGTCACAATGTGAGCAACGAGTAAGTTTTGGCTCAGAAGCGGGTGACGATGCTGGAGTATGTGTAAATTGCCCACTTTCCACTCCCTTCCCATTGCTTTCATTAGTCCCCTTGCTTCCATTGCTCCTCCCATTAGTCCCTTTGCTTCCATTGCTCCCATTGCTTCCGTTGCTCCCATAATTAGGTACACATGGATAGCGGCCAGCCAGGATATCTTTATATTGCTGACTTCCAGCCCAATTGACACTTTCACGAGCACGTACAATGATGAGTGGATGACTGACCGCGCTAACCATCAATAACTTATACATGCGGTCGAGCAGATTGACATCGACATCTTGATACAATTCTGCTTGTTTGAGAAACTCCTGTGCATCCATTTGGTCGCGCTGGAAGAGCGTTCCTCCAGCAAGCTTCATCATCAAGCTTAGCATTACTTGTGGATCTTGGACTACCAGTGATGCTGCACGATCTGCTGTAAATTCTGACTTGCGATCCCATTCTAATAACGCTGCTTCAAGCGAACGCCCTATCAAGCGCCCAAGACCTAATGTCATATCACCAACAATCGTCAGAAGCAAGCTGATACAGCGGGCCATTGTCTTGTAAAGTACATGACCCGATTTGATATGGCCAAGTTCGTGGGCAAGCACCGCTAAGACTTCATTCTCATTCATCAAATCTAGCAGACCAGTTGTAACAATAATATAAGGGCGTTCACAACCACTTGTATAGGCATTCGGCACCGGATGCTGCGCTGCATAGAGTTCTGGCTCGGGCATATCGAGAATGGCACAGGCCTCTTGAAATAGGCTATAAAGCTGAGGGCATTGTTTGGAAGAAACACGAATAGTCTGAGCTACATTCTGAATATAAGCAACTCTCTCGGGAAATAATTCAATAAATTTACGCACCACGAGATCTAATCCAGGCACCCGTTGGAGAGCATTAAGTGCAGCACGATCATAGGGGTGCTGCAAAGCAATTGGGTCTATGCCCGGAAAACGTCGTCGTACATTTGGCTGAGCGGTGGACATATGGTAGCAGACTCCTTCCAGACCCAGCAACCTACACCTCAAACTCAACGGTAATGCGAGGCAATTTGAGTTCAGCAGTGCGATGATAATATAATCGTATTGCCTGGGCCACAATTTCATTATCACGAGGATGGCGTAATTTACTATGCTGTGCAGCAGGCTTAGTGATTACCTGAATACGCCATATGCCATTCATACGCTTGAGACTAACGGGGGTTGCAAAGCGTAGGAGCGATGCGATACGAGGCGATTGGCAATTTACAATCAAAAGAATATCCGACCAGTGCCTATACATAAGAGATGTAAATTGCTCTGCAAACTCATCATAACGGGTGTGAAATGCCTCTTGCTCCATGAAGAGCCTCCTGACTTTAACTCTAGGTACCAAGTGTGTTCAATAAATCAATCCTCTTTTTTCTCTCTCAGATACAGTAGACATAATCACTAAAGAAAGGTGACATAGCCAATTGCGTTGATCAGTACTATTGAGACCTGAGTTGAGGAGTTACAAAGTAGTCTCTTTAATGATCCTCTTTGATCCTCTTTTGTTTCAGACCCCTTTGAAGACAGTTTTGTTTGCAAAACTTTAACACTAGTATTTTAACATATTTTTTTCTAGTACTGAGCTTGAGTCTTAGGATCGCTCACAAGATCCCAATTTATTGCTGAGCACAGATGTGATATGCTAAAAAGAGAAATTACTATTGATCTATCAGAAAGGAGTTCGAGAAAACTCTTATGGCTACGATCAGCGTCAGGACCAAGCAAAAGGATCAAATTGTAGATATTACAGGCATAGTCGAGAAACATTTACAAGATGTTAAAAATGGACAAGGCATGTGTATGCTCTTTGTCGCTCATACAACCTGCGCAATCAC
>CBJMBI010000135.1:0-8759 GCA_966427955.1 uncultured Ktedonobacterales bacterium | reverse complement strand
CCAGTAGGCTGCTGTGGTGGAAAGGGAGTTTGCGGTGGGTACATCATATAGCTTTTCTCTCCATAGATTGATGTGCAGCAGTAGATTGTAATGCATCATGATGAGACTTTACTATGCAATCAATGCTTCGTAAGTTAACACAAGCGGTGTTTGTCTGTCAAAAAAATAGGAGATTAAGCATTCATATTCAGGTCCTCTTCTAGCCAATTAGACACAGGTCAAACCAAAAAAGGATGTATGTTTGCAAGTTTCTAACCACGAATGCCACGAAAGAGAAGGGCAGGAAATGAGGGGATCTTTAACCATGTATGTTTAGCCTCTAATCATATCCCTGTGAAGTAACAAGTTGAAACATCTCTAAAATTAGCAAACAAAACAGATCAATTCGCCTGTAGAGCTATCAAGTATCCAACTATCACAAACTCTTTAAAGAATCAGGGTGAACATGATACAATGGTCCCATCACACGATTGATGGTCAAGTTCGATTGAAATTCCAGGTTGACTATGCCCGTTGATTGATAGAACCAACGCACTAAACAAAGTGGAAAGCGGATAGATAGACTTTTAATATGCCTAATATTATCATCTCCTTGGCAGAGATTTTTCGGTCCCAGCAGAAGCAGCTGTATATGGTTGGTGGAACAGTACGGGATGTACTTCTCAATAGAAAAGAAGCCAATGATGCAGACCTAGCAACTGACGCCCGCCCCAACGAGATCAAGCGGCTAGTAGCTCCTACACGTCCTACTGCTATTGTTCTTGTAGGAGAGCGCTTTGGTACTGTACGTCTTCACTATGCTCACAGTATTGTCGAAATTACAACATTTCGTACTGAACAGTATAATGCCGAGTCACGTAAGCCAGAAGTCTGCTTTGGCGATAGTCTAGAAGAAGATTTGAGTCGACGCGATTTTACGATCAATGCGTTGGCTTGTGATCCACTCAATGGGCATATTATTGATCTCTATAATGGGCGTCAGGACCTAGAAGAGCATATTTTACGTGCAGTTGGTGATGAGCCAGATAAGCGCTTCAATGAAGATCCATTACGATTATTACGGGCGGTACGTTTTGCAGCGCAGCTAGATTTTACTATCGAGCCAAAGACTCGTGAGGCTATATTAAGACAGGCAGCAAAGTTACAAAAGATCAGCCGGGAGCGCATTCGGGATGAGATGAACAAACTATTGCTCTCTCCCTATCCCGACAAGGGGCTCGATTTGCTAGTGGAATTAGGGCTAATGGAGTGGATTATCCCCGAGGTACTAGAATTACGTGGTGTGAGCCAGCGCCCCCGTACTAGTGTCGCAACTAAAGATGTCTATGCACATGTTCTGCGTGTAGTACAGCGTTCGCCTGCTCGTTTGCAGACCCGTTGGGCTGCTTTGCTGCATGATATCGCTAAACCACGAACCAAAAGAATCGAAGATAATAAAGTGCATTTCTTTGGTCATGAAGATATAGGCGCTCACATGGCACATGATATTCTAAAACGCCTGCATTTTGATCGCAGCTTTATCGACAGTGTCTCTCTCCTGGTTAAATTGCATATGCGGGCTAATGCCTATACTTCAGATTGGACAGATGGCGCGGTGCGCCGCCTGATGCTTGATGCTGGTACTAACCTGCAAGACCTGTTAGACCTGTCCCAAGCTGATATCACTAGTTATCGTATTGATAAAGTAGCACGTGCTGCGGCGCGTGTGGCTGAACTTGGTAAACGTTGTCAACATCTCAGAGAAGAGGCTGAGCGTATCCCATTGAGGAGTCCACTCGATGGCAATGAACTGATGGCCATGTTTGGTCGTGGTCCGGGACCCTGGCTACGTCCAATCAAAGACCACTTACTAAGTCTAGTCATTGATGGTATGCTATCTCCAGAAGATAAAGAGGAAGCGGCAAAGATTGCTGAAGCAATGCTAAATGAGGCTGAGCAGTTGGGTGGATGAGAGTTGGCAAGATCAGGCAAGCTAATCGATAAATGTAGGAATGATGAACGGATATTGACCATAGAAAACGAGGTTTTAAGATGGCGAAAGATCCTACACAGGAACCTAAGCAAGTATCGCAGACTTTGCAGGGAGCCGATACAAGCAAATCAGCACCAACAACATCCAGGAAAAATCGTTCTAGTAAAAAGAACAAGCATTTTCAGATTGGTGGGACAGCTGTACCAGGGGCAAAATCAACACAGCCCAAAAAAATCTCGCCCACGAACAATCCCCAGCAGCAGGAGATCGAGGGATATAATCGGACCATGCGCCGTCGTATGCAACAGATGGGGACTGGCCCGTATGCTAGTGAGCAACAAGATGTGAAAACGCTGCAGCAGAAGCGCAAAGAAAGAATTGAACGGGTTAAACAACGGCGTACTGCACAAATTGCAGCTGTCAAGAGGTCGCTACCTGGTGGAAAAATTTCGACTGATACCAAGCGTGTCTACTATCTGGTTGCGGGCGTAGCTATTGCCATTGTAGCGGTGATCTTACTCTTTGTCATTTTGCGGGTGACCGGTATTCTTCACTAAGATCTTTTTTGCAGAGATGTAGATGGGCTCTCCTGGCTGAGACGTATGGTTACTTAGAATAAAATGCGAGAATTCCATGGGTATTGACAAATATTCCATAATATAATAATACTATTTGGATAGAGACAGGAATATATTGTAAGATAAATATAAGTAGGAGGAATACTAGAGGTAAAAAATCAAAAACGTAGCGATTCCCAAATTGGACGAAGCCTGTGGCAAAATAGAGCATGAGGCATGAGAGTATTAGTATAATAACTGTGGCTGCCACAATTAAAAATGCTAACCTTCTCTTATCAAGATATTTTCTGTTATAAAATAGTACAGGAACAAGCAATAATGCTGGATAAACAGAAAAAATGCTATTCCCTTCAACGCTTATGATAACTGGATATCTGATAGGAGAAAAGGATATAATATTGAGAAAATAGTAATAAAAATTATGAAAAACGTAATTGAAGGAGAAGATTTGGTTATGCTTCAGGATAGCCACATATCTCCAAGTTGTTACGGCGAAGCGTTCACCTGTTTCAAGAATATTGTGGAATTTCAGGTAGTTATAGAATGCCCCTAGACTGCCAAATGCCAGCGTAATGAAGGCAAAGGACCAGATTATTTTCCTGGGTATAGCTCTAGCCGAGCATTTATAGTGGATGACGATGTAGATGAACAATATACTATGGAAGAGTAAGGGATATCTGGATAGGAAAGATAAATAGAAGAAGACTGTGCATAAAATAAACTGATAATATTTATCATTGTTCAAAAACTTAAAATAAAATAAGTAGAATAATAGAAGATACGTTGCACCAAAGATCTGACAGGTATACCAGATCTTGCCGTCTACTGAGAGAAAGAAGTTAGGAGAAGCCAAGGCAAAGCTCAGTAGAAGAAAAGTATCTGCCATTAATGAAAGAGAGATAGAGAAGTATTTTTTGAACTCTTGCATAACACCATAGAATAATGCAACATTAGCAGTTCCGGCAATGGATGTGTAGATAATATCACTTGCATTTAGGTGCGAGAATAGATAAAAAGGAAGAACAAATAAGACTGGGGCCGGTCCCCAGTACATGTACCACTTGTTGTGGAAGAAAGAAAGATCAAGCTTTGAAGGAATGGTCACATTCACACGTCCATGGAGGAAAGCATCTAACAGATAGGTATAGTAACCGAATGCTGTTGGTTTGAAAATATTCCCACTAATTATAGCTGAAAAGTGAATATAAATAATGAAAACACTTAAAATGATGAATAAATTGAGAAGACGAATAAGAAATCCTTTTTTGAAAAGAGGATCAGTTTTTTCATATCTTAGACGCATGAATTGCTCCATTCTCTTCACTGTAGTATTCAGAAAGGTTGAATTTCTATCGATCGGATTGATTCGCTCACTTTTGCTTCCTCGATCATACCTGATTGATATATTTTTGATCTAGGGGGACAAAGGGACAGTCTAATTTTGCAATCTGAAACAGATTTGGTATTTATTAGATGGGTTCACTTTTTAATTGCTTATAGTAAGTAACTAATAGTACTTGTCACTACCAAAACAATACAAGCAATGAAAAGAGGGAGGAAGCAACCTTTCAGCTAACAACTAGAGGATGTATTTGTGTCTTCATGACATTATGTGGTACACTGTTGAATGGACTCATATACCTTTTTTTGCTTTTTTACTCCTGCAATTGATTCAGGAGTGGAGATAGATTAACTTACTGCATGTTTTTCAGAATTTCTGAGCTACACCGACGGTGTGGCTGAGATTAGGAGGTTTGTTATACTTTGGCTGTAGGAAAACTTCGACTTGTCCCGCTTGGAGGCTTGGGAGAAGTTGGAAAGAATATGATGGTCGTTGAGTATGGCGACGATATTGTTGTTATTGATGTAGGGGTAATGTTCCCCGATGATGAGATGTATGGTGTTGATCTGGTAATCCCTGATACGAGCTATCTGACTGATAAAAAGCATCGTATACGTGGTATCCTCATTACCCATGGTCACGAAGATCACGTTGGCAGTCTCCCTTATGTTCTACCAATGCTTGATTTTCCTCCTATCTATGCAACGCGTTTAACTCATGGCCTGATTAGCATCAAGCTCAAAGAGCATAAAATACTCGAAAAGACAGTTATCAATCTCATTGGATTGGATGACAAAGTTCCGTTGGGTGAAGGCGTAGCAGAATTCTTCCGTGTGAACCATAGTATCCCAGATGCTATCGGTATTGTCTTGCGTACACCAGTTGGGACATTGTTGCATACGGGAGATTACAAGTTTGACTATACACCGGTTGATGGCAAACCTGCTGACTTGGGTATGCTCGGACGTATTGGCAACGAAGGTGTATTGGTCATGCTGGGCGATAGCACACGGGTGGAAACGCCAGGCTACACACTTTCGGAGCGCGTGATCAGTGAGTCTCTAGATAAGATCTTTGCGAATGCACCTGGACGCATCTTGATTGCTACTTTTGCATCACTGATTTCACGTATTCAGCAAGTTATTGAGACTGCGGAACGATATGATCGGTTTGTTGCATTAGTTGGCAGAAGCATGCAAAATAATGTGCAGATGGCCATCGAGCTGGGTTACCTAAATGTTCCCAAAGGAATGTTTATCAGGGTGGAGGATATCAATAAGTTTAACCCAGAGCAGGTAGTAATTATCTGTACTGGCAGTCAGGGAGAGCCAACTTCGGCTCTCACACGTATTGCCAATCAGGATCATCGCCTAATCAGCATCAAGCCTGGTGATACGGTCATTCTCTCGGCAACTCCTGTACCAGGGAACGAGAAAATGGTGCATCGTACGATCAATAGTCTCTTCCGTCAAGGGGCTGATGTCCTCTATCAAGGCATCTCCGATGTGCATGTTTCTGGACATGGTGCACAAGAGGAGCTAAAACTCATGCTGAGTCTGGTGCGACCAAAGTTTTTCGTACCAGTTCATGGGGAGTATCGGCAGTTGGTATTGCATGCAAAACTGGCTGCTTCGCTGGGTATTCCTAGGGAAAACATTGTGGTTGCAGAAGATGGAGATGTGATTGAGGTGACCCCTGATACAATCAAATTGGCTGGTCATACTGCTTCCGGCAATGTTTTCGTTGATGGCTTGAGTGTTGGTGATGTTGGGCAGATTGTCTTGCGAGACCGCAGAGCGTTATCACAAGATGGTATTCTGATCGCCGTTCTCACCATTGATAAGGAGACTGGTCAGCCCATAGCAGGTCCTGATATCGTGACGCGAGGCTTTGTCTATGTGCGTGATTCGGAAGAACTGTTGACAGATGCCCGTGAATGTGTGCTGGAGGCAGTGCATGGTTTGCCGGGGCACAACAATTCCGACTGGTCCTTTGTCAAAGATAAGATCAAGCACACACTGAGCGAGTTTCTCTATGAAAGAACTCATCGTTGTCCAATGATCTTACCTGTTGTGATGGAAGTCTAAGAGTTGTTAGTAAAGAGAAAAGTGTCTGGAAAAACACTGTTGATACAGATTTCCTGACGCTTTTCTTTTTTGAAAGGTCATGATATTTATGTCCCTTCGTGAAATTGCCGATGCGGTCCATTCTGGTCTGATTACTCCCACAGAGCTAATCCAGGAGACACTTGAGTCCATTGATAAGCAGGATGGTGAAATCAAGGCCTTTATTACTGTGCTCCACGAGCAGGCACTTAAAGATGCAGAGCAGGCTGAGCGTGAGATACGCACGGGTCTCTATCGTAGTCAACTTCATGGTATCCCTATTGCAATAAAAGATTTGATTGCTGTCAAAGGAGCGAGAACGACAGCCGGTTCGAAAGTACTGGCAGATTCAATTTCCTCTGAAGATGCTATGGTAGTTGAGCTTTTGCGTAAAGCTGGCGCTATTATTATTGGTAAGACTAACACATACGAGTTTGCATATGGTCCTTTTGCACCGCCAACATGCAATCCCTGGGATCATACGCGGACCTGTGGTGGCTCTAGTGGAGGTTCTGCTGCGGCTATCGTCGCTGGAATGTGTCCTGGTGCAATAGGAACAGATACTGGTGGTTCGATTCGTATTCCGTCTGCATGCTGTGGTATCACTGGTCTCAAACCGACCTATGGGCGTGTCAGTTGTTATGGAGTTATTCCTCTGAGTTGGTCGCTTGATCATGTTGGTCCCATGGGGCGTAGTGCGGAGGATTGTGCTATTCTCTTTGATGCAATTGCTAAGTATGATCCTCGTGATCCTAATAGCGTTGCTGGTCCTCCTACTCGCAGTACGTCTATGCTAATCGGTGGTGCAGAGGGACGTGGTCCACTCTCTCTACAAGGGCTGAAGTTTGGCATCCCGCAGGATACCTTTGTCGGTTCGCTAGACTCAGAGGTACGTGATGCTTGGAGAACTGCACTACATGTTTTCGAGGAAGAAGGGGTAGAGTTTATTGACGTGGAGTTGCCTTGTCCAACTATGGAACTCTACCGTACAGTTCAAAGACCTGAGGCTACGTTGGCGCATATGCAGGCGGGTTGGTTTCCAACTTTTCAGGATTTATATACTGATAATGTACGCATGCGTCTTATCCAAGGGCAGCAGGTAGCAGCAATTGACTATTTGAGGGCTCAACAAGAGCGTAGAAACTTTGCAAGTAGCATACGTGCAATTATGCAACGTGTAGATGCTTTTGTGCTACCTACGCTGCCTATTCCTGCAATACCTGCCAAACTAGTTGGCCAGACCATTGAGGTTAATGGCATGACAGAGGATTCTGCTACTGCCTTTCTGCGCCTGACCATGCCCTTTAATCTTACAGGATTGCCTGCAATCTCGTTTCCTTGTGGCTTTAGTTCAGATGGTCTGCCTATTGGCCTGCAAGTTGCTGGCAAACCGTTTGAAGAAGCTACGGTTCTGCGTATTGCTCATGCGTATCAACAGTTGACAGATTGGCATCGCAGAGGTGTAGATCAGGCAAAATAGATATTTGACATTATCTACTCACTCCAGGCTTGTAAAAGTATGTAATTCCACTATGATGTCCTATAGATAGGGTAGAAGTCCAATCAGAAACGTTGTGGCAATTTGCATCCCTAAATTGAGGGTGTATCTGTTGGTATGCTCCTCGTAGGGTAATATGCCATTGGCTGTTGGTCAGACGTCTGGCTGTCTGAACGACGCCAACGTGGCCATAGAGTTTGTTGGCGCCATCTACTTTAGGCTGAAGTACCTCGATATCACCTGTGTGGGGTGTGCGATCCCTCTTCCATCCTAGTCCTTGCAGCCAGCCTCCCCATTTGCTAGCATTGGGGTAAGTAGGAGGTAAGTGATAGTGGTTAGCCACGTAAGTTGTACACCAGCATCCACCGTCAGGGGCGGCAAATTTTGCCTGTGCTTGAGAATTTACCCCCATACTCAGAGTCCCGGTAGCTATCAGGAGAGTTGCAATGATAAGAAAGGCAAGAGCATGTTTTTTTTGCATGGAGAACCACCCTTTCATTTAACGGATCTAGACATACGTTGCTGGGTGTACTGTTAAGATAGAGGGTATAGTCTAAATATACTCAGCAACGTCCCAACAACCATAGTCGTCAGGAATAGTTGATGAGATTATGGTAGAGGTGATTATTGAATGATGTCTATGTGGTTGGAGGCATGCTCGCTGGCACTTGCACGATAAATTATGTAGGTTCCATTCGACAAATGCAGGGAATAGGCTCTTGTTGGGGCTGATTACCTGAGATCCAAGCTAGATCAGCCCTACTTTTTTTCTGCTTCTATCATTGCTCTTTCTTGATCTAAAACTTTTATAAAGTCTTTTCTAAGATTTTCGTCATTCAATATTTTTTGTACATACTCTTTGCATTTATTGATATCTAAATCTTTTTCTTGAATATATTTATAAGCCTGCTCAGCAGTGTTCCTTGCTGTTTCATGGAGATCCTTTGGCAAGCTTTCAATGCTAAAAGAGTCTATAAATTCTAATTTAAGCTTTTCTGGATTATTTATCTCCAAGATTTTTTGTGCATTATCAGGAGCTTCTTTCGGCTGAATAGCATCACTTTCTTTGTGACTAGTTTGATCAGAGGATGTAGCGTTTCTTTGAGATGTGTCTTCAGACTTATTGCTTTCCAACGTTTTAGTAGTAGTATTGCGTTGCTTATCCTCTAGTTTTAGTATCTCTGTATTCTGCTCATTCGTTGCTGTTGCGAGGGTATGTTCAAGTTTGTGCTCACCTTTTGTGAGGGTATGTTCAAGTTTGTGC
>CBJMBI010000134.1:0-8788 GCA_966427955.1 uncultured Ktedonobacterales bacterium | reverse complement strand
ATTATAGACATACCCTAGTGGGGTATAGTATGAACAATAATAAAGGGAGAAAATATGAAATTGTTTAATATCAACAAGAAGAAGGCCGCTCGTGGCTTCACATTAATTGAGATCTTATTGGTGGTTGGCTTTATCGCCTTAGCAGGTATCGGTATCTACGTTGTCTACAACAAAGTACAAACAGGTAACGCAGCTAACACTGAGGCTCGTAACTTAGACACACTTCGTGCAGGTGTGAAGAATTTATATGGTGGTACTGTTAACTATGGTACCGTTTCTGAGACAGTATTGTTACAGGGTCGTGTTGTTCCAGATAACATGAGAGATGCTGCTGGTACAGCGATCATTAACAGCTTTGGTGGTACTGTAAAAGTAACCCCAACAACATTCGGTGGTGGTGCTGCGAACAATGCATTTGTAATTCTTTATCCGAAAGTTCCTTTGGATGTATGTGCAAAATTCGTAACTGTTGGTGGCAACGGATTTAATAAGGTTGAAATTGGTGGTATAGGTGGTACTGCAGTAAAAGACACCTCCAAGACAACTGGCAATGTAATCGATGTGGCTGGCACCGCAACTGCATGTAATAGCGGTACTGGTAGTATAGATATTGCTTTCACTTCTTTGTAATATAGGAAGAGGGAATAAAAAAAGATCGGCTTGTCCGATCTTTTTTGTTTGCATCGCCCAGAGAGGCATTGTTCGCCAATTTCTCGCTCACTTGAGTTCACCTTTGTTGTATAGGGTATTCCATGCCCTTATGGTTTCTCCTGTTTTCCTCATGGCTTCTTCGTCTGTCATGAATTTTCCATCATATAGAGTGCGGCCATCATGATAGAAATCCTTTTTATATAGGTGATTGAGGACGTCATTTGCATCGGTGCCTATTGGGCCTGCATGCATGTTAAAGATTCTCCCGCTCTGCTAGGAATCCAAGGCTTTAATTAGATATGGGGTGTATTGCTTGGCTGGGCACCGCATCATATTCCTTGTTAGCTGGAAGATGTCGTTGTCGCCACTCTCTAGCATCCCAATCAATTCTTCATTGCTGTAGAGACTCAATCTAAAGCACGACTCCTCGTATGTTACATATGCATAGAATCCGAGCATCAACATTGCTACCCCCAAAAGAGGTAGGATGAAATATCTGACGAATCTATTCTTAGTAGCCGAGATTATTTGGTGTAAGAACTTCATACCCAGTTACTCCTGTATTTCCACCTAGTTGATGCCTCCAATAACGAATTTGAAAGTTGGTTCTCATAACCCAAGGGAACAATGGGTTGTCGTCTGAGAAAATTTTGGTGTATCTGTTTAATTTTCTCCAAACATAGGATGTGCAGTTATCGCTAGATGAAGGCATTCCTTGGTAAGTCATCTGTCCAGCCTTAGAGCGTGCAACATCTTCTTGGAGTGACTTAAGTAAGGCTTGCTCCTCTGATTCGCTGATATCCAATGTGAAAGCATGGATGTTTTCTCGATCCTTTATGTTGTATTCAATTTGGAAGTTCTGGATAGATTGCGCTTGCAAGTCGCCTGGTGTTCCACTGCCAAACGCCATTTGGAAATAGTTTAGGTTTCCGCCAGGATAAAGCCCATAGGTCACGCCATTGATTTCCAAGGCAACATGCCCAATACCCAATCCAAAACCTTCATCGATCAACAATCTGGTCAACAAACCTAAAGGATCTGTTGCATTTAATGGGCTTCCATTCACGTAATTGAATGTATTTGGACCTGCTACTAAACCTAATGGATCTGACTGCATGTAGCGGCCTGTTCTAGGGTTGTACATGCGGTTCATGTTGTAGTGAAGACCAGATTCATTGTCATAGTATTGACCAGCGAATCTTAGGTTGTACTCGATATTGGCGATTGAAGGCTGGTTGGAGCCAAAGACATTCAAGTTCAACCACTGCCATACGACAGTATTGTTTTGGGAGGTAATAACACGAGGAGTTCCAAGGTAGTCTGTATGAACTGTGTAGAGCTGACCGTTCTTATAGACTCCTACTGGTCTTGAGCCAAAGTAGATGTGTTCCGCAATCAAGTAGCCGTTGCCATCGTACTCACCAATCAATTGATTCTTCTCGTTGTAAACAAAGATAGTAGTTACACCATTCGCTGTCTTTGCTACTCTTTGTTTAAGAGCATTGTAAGCATAGTTTCCAGTACCATTTCCTGTAGAAGCATTGATCATGTTGTTTTTGATATCGTAGGCATAGCTTCCAACATTGTCTGATGTCACATTGCCGTTCGCATCGCTGGTGACATTGAGATACTGATAAGCAGGAATGGTCACTACTTGCTTCATTACATTGGTTCCGTTGTTGTAGCTATATTGGAACTGTCCGTCTGTATCTGTTTTCCCATAAAGATTTGTGGAATTGAAATAGTAGTTGAAGCCATTACCATTGATTGAGCCTGTATTGATCTGGTGATTGCTTGTGTAATTTGCGCTCAAGCTATAATTGTTTGGACCGTCACTAACTGACGTTACTTGACCTATGTTGTCTGTAGAAATTGCTTGATTCATTGTGTTATCAGTCAAGCCACTTATAAAGTCATCAGTCGTATAGTTAAGGCTGACTGAAGCTCCACCTAAACTCCATGCAACTGGTCTTTTTAATAGACTGTGGTAGCTAATATTGCCCACCAAGTTACCCTTGTTGGTATTGATGCCAACAAGCAAACCATTATCGTAGGTGTAGTTGACAACCAAGCCTGATGGATAGGTCATGGATGTGACCTGGTTGGCGTTGTCATAGGTGTAGCTTATCCCGAAGGTTGATGCACCAGTGGTTTGACTAATGGAGGTCAAATTGCCCAAGGTGTCATAGCCGTAATGGACACTGCCAGAGGCATCTGAAATCGTGTCTAAGGTGTTCAAACTGTTGTAGGTAAAGCTCTCGTTCAAGCTGCTGCTTGGACCACTATGCACAACACCTGTTGCTCTTCTAAGACCATCGTAGCTCACCACATGTGAGACACCTGCATTGTCAATGTGTGTGGTTGTCCTGCCTACCATGTCATAGCTGTAGCTATGGGTTCCAGTATCAGGGCTGACCAACTGTGTCATCTCATTGAACACATTGTAAGCCATTGTTGAGCTTGTATTGCTACTGCCTACATTGGCTGTAACTGGATTTCCAGCCGCATCTAATGCATAGCCCACTTGATACTCTGGTGTGCTAAATCCTGTAGTTCTCCCCATATTGTTCACGCTCTGATTTCCTGAGAAACCATTAGGATCAGAGTAGGAGCTCACACTATCATCACCTCGATAGTTGTAATTGTAAGAAGCGCTTGAATTCGTTCCCCAAGACTTGGTAGTTCTTCCTAAGACATCAAGAATTTTGTTTCGGACTGAGACAAGGTTGCTGCCTTGATACACACTCTTGTTTGTAGCAATACTGGTAGTGTTATCTAAAGTAAATGATTCAGAACCGCCATGGTTATCACTAATGCCAGTCAAACGATGAGCCAAATCGTAGATCATGTTTAGCTGATAGCCGTTGGCAAAGTTGGCTTGAAGTAGATCGCCCGCATCGTTATAGGCATAAGTGTTGGTCGCATTGCCTACTGTTTCTGAGAGAGCTCTACCTTTCGCATCATATGAGAAAGTCTTGGTTATGCCATTAAAGCCGGTGATGCTTGTTGGGTATCCGTGAATATCATAGCTATTAAATGTCATGGTTTGGCCCAAGCTATTCTGCACAGTGTGAATCAATCCTCTCAAATTAATGTTATCTGACATGCCATAGTAGGAATATGAAAATCCAGTGCCGTCAGGATTCGTTTGAGAAGTGATGAGCCCACCAGGTGCATAGGTGTATGACCAAGTTCTAGTTCCTCCAGCTCCTGAAATCGTTTTGGAAGTGATATTCAAGTATTGATCGTAGGCGAATGTGGTTGTTTTTGTTCCTCCTGCTCCAGCTTCCACTATGCTTAATGGAACACGATTGAAGGTATCCCAAGTTACTGTTGCAGTCGTTCCATCTGGTTTTTGGGTGCTGGTCAAAAGGTTAGTGGCTTGATCATAAAAATACTGGTATGTGCCTCCACTAGGACTCTGATACTGACTGATATTTCCATTGGAATCGTAGCTAAGGGTATAGTACCGACTGTTTCCCTCGTAGTAGTAAGTTATCTTGTTTTGATAGGCAGGCTGTTGTGTATAGTAAGTGACAGTATTTCCATTGGGTTGAGTCTCATTGATACCTGAGCTGGTATAGCTGTAGTCATGCTCCTCAATGGGACTTCCACCTAGCATACGAGCATTCTGAATCGCCTCGCCATTATTATTGTAAGAAAAGGAAGCGTAGTTCTGATTTATTTCATCAGCTATGGAGGTCAATAGCATTCCGCTGTACTGGTAACTAACGGCTGGCAAGTTATTGAAAACAACTGAGGTAAGCATTCCATTGTTATAGTTGAAGGCATAAACATCGCCGTTAGATGCGGTGATTTGGGTTAGTATGTTGGCGTAGTTGCTGTAGGTAAAATTTAAGAATTGCCCGAAGTTGTTTGTCACTGAAACGATTTGGTTTAGTGAATTTCGTGCGATTACATAGACCTGACCATTGGCAAAGTTGATCTGAACCAAGTAGCCATTCTGGTTGTATACCTCTATATTTCCTTGTGGAGTTCTAAGGAAATAGTTTCCACTGTCATAGGTGACTGTAAAGCCCACTTGATCTTGATAAAGAAGGGCAAAATTGGAACCTGAAGAAGAGCGAGTGAAGATGATTTCTTCATCGTTTTCTTCAACGAAATCCAAGGTGGCCGCAAACTGACCAGAACTGTCTTTTCCGTTCGTGATGGTAAGAGTCTTATCGAAGTTGCTTTTCCAACCCCCTCCAATCATGGAATAGCTAGTTCGCTTCGATGAATAGTTACGAGCAAAGAGAAGTGGGAATGACATGTCGGTCTTATTCTCTACAACGGCTCTGGTAGCGACGTTGACAGGATCGCCACGTTTGGGGTTGCTTGCTGGATAGGGTGGTGCGACATCTCCAGCAAGGGAACTCAACATGCAGGAGATACAGAAAGAGGATTGAGGTAGAGTTCTGTCAGTGGTAACAGTTTGACCACTACTGTTGGTATAGCTGTTTGTTGGACAGCCTAAGCCATAAACATAAGTTCCATTATTAGGGCACGTATATTTGATTAGACTGACAACACCGAAATTATTGGACTCGGTTCGAAGAACGGCTCCAGTATTTGAATCAAGAACATTCCACGATATCAAACACCCGTAATATGGTTTTCCAGAGTTGTCAGTGGAATAGGTGCAACTCATGGAAAAATTTGTATGAGTTGAATCCTGCATACCCATGACAAAAACATTGTAAAATTCTTGAGCTAAATGTTCGGCACTTAGTGAAAAGTGGTTGTACATGGGGCGTGACTGATTGCATGATGCATAATCCGTACAATCATAGATGCCTATATTCCATATGGTGTCAGGCATATGGAATGTATCTTCGCAAATGGTATATTGGTTGTAGCTGCAGTTAATGGCAATAAGCTGACTATCAGGAATGTATGCTTGTGTAGCGTGAGCCGAAGGGGAGAGGGATAGAAGTACTAGTAGGACAGTGAAAATGCTGAATAGGGTGACTATTTTTCTCATTGTTATTGTTCTCGTTTATTTGCCACAATATAATTCAAAAAAGGCTAATGTCAATTCACCTCTCTGTTGACAAATCGAGATTTATTTTGGATATTAAGGAAGCGAGAACAATTTCACCTCTATGAAATGTTTTTGTTAGTTTGATATTGTTATGAGGGTGCCGACATGGGGTTGGTGCTCTCTTTTTTTATGCTCTGGAAAATCTGGGCTTTTTCTAGATTCGCCAGAATTTCTTGGTCGCGTGCTCAATTGACAGTTCGTTCATAGAATCATTTCACTTTCAACGATAAGGAGATAACTATGAAAGAAAGTGAAACTATGAACGCAGAAGCAACGACTCAAGCCAAGCGTGAGGCGTACTTAAATAAACACGTCTATGGAAATGCCAACAGGCTTGCTGAGCACCTTCGTGAGTCTGGTACTTTGGATGTACCTGGTTACTGGCGCTATCCAGATGAGGAAGAGGGGGAGGACGGCAGGGAGATTATGAGCTGGTGGATAGTCTCATACGACATGGCACGACGCCTTCAAAAGGCTGGCTATTGTGTCTTGGACTTTGAGGAGGAGGTCTACCTATGGGGTAGAACTTCACACGGTATTGCCATGCATCTTGAGGAAACCTTTATTCAAAAACTTCAGATAGCTTGACTTCCTAAAGAATTTAGCTATCTTAGTGAAGTTGTATAGGCAGTTCTCTTTTTGTTTCAAACTAGCACCTTCGGGTGCTTTTTTGTTTTTTCTCGCCAGTAAGAAGCTGTTGCCATCAGAAGTACAGCGCGACTGCCACACCACCCACATAGCTACCAGGTGGAACGAACTGGTTTGCCGACATCCGACCATAAACAGGGGTCGTTTGGGTCGCTCCGGTGCCAGTCAAGGTAGGATAGCTGCCACCTGAAGTCGCAAGGCAGCTTGAACCGGCTCCTTGCCAATACCCGTAGGTCCAGATGAGGGTTCTTGCGGCATCGGTATAGACGTTGTAGTACAAGACACTTCCGTTGCCGCTGGTTGAGCTCATATAGCGATTGTTGCAATACCCAGAGTAGCCATTCATTTGAATGCTATAGGTAACACCTTTGGAGCAGGTCGATACAACAGAAGTGGCGGAATCTACATTGCCTGTCTTGGCTGGCACGAAAAGTCCAAATGCAAGGTCTTGAGCCGAGATCGTGCAGGAGCTTGTTAGGGTTGCTGTGGATTTGCTTGCGACAGATATGTCGCCTGCGAATGAGTTGGGGGTTGTCAATAAAGCTGACAAAGCTATCGCCAATATTTTCTTCATGACCTTCTTTCATATTTATACATAAATACTAGGCCAAAATCGTTTCTTGTCAACTTAAGGGGGCAATGACGGCACTGGGCTCATTTGGTGTAAATTGACAGATCAATGATAATGGCGTATAGTTATCACTAAATCTGTGTGAGGTGTGCTATGGCTAAGATGGAAAAGAAGGCTTTGCGAACTTGGAGTTCCAAGCAAGCTGTTGCTATCTTGGCAGTGGACAACATCAAGCTATCTGACTTTGGTGTTGATCTTCTTAAGCGCAAGGAAGAAGGGCTCGTTTCCTACGAGCAAGCTCGTGAAGAGATCAGAGCTCGTGCGAGGGCTATGGCGGCCAAGAAGAAGCACAAGATTTCTTTCTAGGCAAGGATGGTATGGCTGAAGATCCTCACTACTATGTTGCTGGTTATTCCGTTGAGGATGACCCTTACAGCCAACCTAATGGTGTGTTGATCAACAACTTTGGGATCGAAAACACTAGGGATCTTGAAGAGATTGAAGCCGAAAGTGCTGCCCTTGCTATCCAAGAACTCTTAAAGCAACCTCCTCCACAAGAGTTCAGTGTCCTATCGCTTCAGAAGATCCACTACGAAATATTCTGTGATGTCTATCCTTGGGCTGGAGAGTTCAGGAAGGTAGACATCGCCAAAGGTGATACCTTCTTCGAGGCGAACACCAATATCTCTAGCAAGCTGAACGAGCTTTTCGCTGCAGCCAAGTCCAAGAACTTCTTTTCTGGCTTATCTCAAGAGGATTTCGCACAAGCAGCGGGAGAGTTCCTGGTTGAGCTCAACAGGATTCACCCCTTTCGTGAAGGGAACGGTCGCACCCAACGAACACTGCTGTCCCAGATGGCTTTGAGGGCTGGTTACTCCATTGGTTGGGAGGGTATCAGCAACGAAGCCATGAAGCGGGCTTGTGTGGATGGGTTGGAAGGCAATTCTTCCACCATGAGGCGCCTGCTCAATGTCTATCTAAGTCCAGCTCCAGAAGGCCTGAAGAAAACATGGGAGCGCTTAGCTGACCCTAGCGAAGATGGTGCATCCATAGTCAAGGAAAAGGCGAAGGAAGCAAGAGCCAAGTACTCTGACAAGCAAGCCGAGCCAGAAAAGAAGAACAAGAAGAATTCCTAGCGAGAAGTAGAACCGACCACACTCAAGTTTCCTACGAACCTTATGCTGACTGCTGATCTTCCTCTTGAAGAGAATCTGAAGGCTCTGATTCAAAAAATCGAGCGAGATAGCCTTGATATGATCGCCAAGGGTGCCGACCCTCGCGGACAGAGCTACCATGCCATCCGTGCCGGTGAAATCGTCAGCCAGGTGCAGGAGGACGAAGTATCTAGTGCATTGGCTGAGCTCAAGGCTGACCACCTGCTTATCCTCTTGGTAGAGAACAACAAGGGGGAGGACTTCAAGGCAGGTGGAACTATCAACATCCACATCTATAGCCCGAAATACACATTTGAGGGCTATACAGACCTCTATCTGAACGAGGATGGTGCTAGGGTAGTCGCACCAATGGAATGGCAGGGTTGGGAAGGAAATATTGGGTATTTCAAATAAAGGTGCGAAACAAGAATGGACAGCCCTGAGATTTCATTCCTCGTCAGAGGAACAGATGGACGCATCAACTATATTTCCGAAGGTTTAGGCATTCCAGAGTTCACCCGCCTGATACATGCCAGAGACAACCACAGGCGGGTATTGGTAGATTTCTCGCCTGTCATTGAGGCTCTGCACGGGATTCACAAGGAAGCCCATGGCACGGAGATCCTGACCAAGTACAACACCATGTACAACTACTGGTTGGATGCCAAGACCCATACCAAGGAACCCAGCAAAACCTTGAAATATGAGGAGTTGATAAGG
>CBJMBI010000133.1:0-8789 GCA_966427955.1 uncultured Ktedonobacterales bacterium | reverse complement strand
TTGCTCACCACGTCCCACCGGCATCAACTCTGGCCGCTCTTTATGACAACGGGTCTGAACCTTGGGGCAACGCATTGCATAAGGACATCCGCTAAGTGGATTAATAAGATCAGGCGGTTGACCAGGGATAGCAGTAAGCCGTGTTTTACGTTGCTCGTCGAGGTGTGGAATGGCCCCAAGCAATCCAATCGTATAGGGATGTGCAGGTGTCTCAAAAATCTGTTTTACTGGTGCCGATTCAATTATATGTCCTGCATACATCACATTAACATGCTGGCAGGTGCCGGCGACGACGCCAAGGTCGTGGGTAATTAGCATGACAGCAGTTCCATATTTTTGGGAGAGGCTCTTCATAAGTTCGAGCACTTGGGCCTGGATGGTGACGTCTAAGGCTGTGGTTGGTTCATCGGCAATGAGTAGTTGAGGGTTACAGGCCAGTGCGATGGCAATCATGACCCGTTGGCGCATGCCTCCACTGAATTCATGGGGATAACTTTTGGCACGTCGTTTGGCGTCTGGAATACGGACGAGGTCGAGCATTTCAACTGCGCGTTTCCAGGACTGATCATGGGTAATATCTTTGTAATGGCGTTTGACTGTTTCGGCAATCTGATATCCTACGGAGAAGACAGGGTTGAGGGAGGTCATTGGGTCCTGGAAGATCATCGAAATTTTTCTGCCGCGTATAGCGCTCAGTTCTTCTGTGCTTTTCTCCAGGAGATCCTCGCCATTAAAGTTGATGTGTCCATTGACGATTTTGCCGGGAGGATTGGTAATCAGGCGCATGATTGAGAGGGCCGTTACACTCTTCCCACAGCCACTTTCGCCTACCACACCTAACGTTTCACCTGCTTTTATACTGAAAGATACGCCATTAACGGCTTTTACTACTCCACCTCGTGTGTAGAAATATGTATTTAGATTATCTACTTCCAGTAAATTATCTGCCATATCTATTTCTTCTCCTTAATCTTTTGATCGAGGATCGAATGCATCGCGCAGTCCATCACCGAGGAACGAGAATGCTAGTACAATAATAGCGAGCACAATGCAAGGAAGCAAGACTTCCCATGGATGAGATGTCTCGATCGCTTCTGCTCTCTCGGCGATCATTAGACCAAGGCTCGAACCTGGATCTTGGACACCTAGGCCCAGAAGGCTGATACCTGCCTCACCAATGATTGTACCTGCAATATTGAGAGTTGATGCCACAATTACAACACTGAACAAGTTGGGGACAATATGGCGCGTGATAATTTTGAAATCGCTACTGCCCACGGTACGTGCTGCCTCAATAAACTGGCTTGCTTTGATCTGCAAAGTTTGGCCTCGTACGTAGCGTGCCATCATTGGCCACGAGGTCAGTGCGAAAGCTATGGAAACTAGCATCAAGCGGGCGTTGCCGTACTGACCGATAAGAGGGAGTCTATGGAGATACTGGTCGGATGCTGGACCAAAAATACCTGTGAGGAGAATGGCGAAGAGCAGGCCCGGAAAGGCAAACATAACATCTGTAATGCGTGCGAGCACTTGGTCTATCCATCCTCCGTAGTAGCCTGCGAGCACGCCGATGGTTACACCAAAGAGAATATCGATTACCTCGACAACCGCTGCAACAGAGAGTGAGATTAGCAGGCTCTGCATCAAACGCGCCAGTAAGTCGGCTCCTACCGAGTCTGTGCCGAGCCAGTAACGCGCTGAGATTGGCTGATCCTCAAAGTTAAGGTCGTGCCAGAAAGGGTTGTGATAAACCTCGGAGCCAATTTGTTGTCCTACATCATTTGTGTAGGGAGTGCCGATATGTTGATAAATGGGTGGGCCAATGATGGCTAGCAGGATGAGAAACACAATGATGCTCAGGCTGATGACAGCGCGTTTGTCCCGTAAAAGCCGTCGGATAGACTGCTGGAAAGGTGTCAGCGATTTTTGCTGATCTTTGCTTGGCAAGTCATCTGTTTGCCCCACGTTCTCATGCAATATATACTCTGGTGAGGAAATTTGTCCGGTGGAAACAATCCATCCTGAATTATCTGCTTTTGCTACTTCATCATGCATGCTCGTATAGGTAACCTTTCCGTGTATCTATTCTGCCTTGATGCGTGGGTCGATGACCGTGTAGAGAATGTCAGAAAGTAAATTGCCCAGTACAATGGCAATGGTTAATAGGACGACTGTTGCCTGGATTACTGGGTAGTCGCGTGAGTTAACCGCATTTATAGTCACGCTGCCAAGGCCGGGAAGATTGAAGATGGTTTCAATAAAGAATGCTCCTGTGACGATGAAGCCAAGCGAGTAGCCAATGGTTGTAACTAATGGAACCAAAGCATTGCGGAGTGCATGGCGATAGATAACGATTCTTTCGCTCAGACCTTTGGCTCGTGCTGTACGGATGTAGTCCTGTCGGAGAACCTCCAGCATACTTGTGCGGGTAAGACGTGCTATGTAGCCTACTCCTCCGATAGCAAAAACCAGAATGGGAGCAAGTTTGGCCTGGATATCTGGCCATGTATATTGCCATGGATCGCCCCAACCAGTTGGAGGCCAGCCTGCCCCGGTCGCTTGATCGATTTGGGCAATGGCGAATCGTACAAAGACGGCAAGAACAAAACCTGGAAGAGCATAGAGTATGATTGAAGATCCCATATTAACTGTATCAATCCAGGTGTTGGGTTTCATAGCGGAAAAAATTCCTAGTGGCACTCCTATTAAGAACTGTAATACGAGTGCCCAGAGACCAAGTTCAAGTGTCACTGGTAAGTTAGTCGCAATAATTGATATCACAGGTATCTGTTGCTGTTTGTAGGAATATCCAAAGTCAAAGTGCAGCAGATGAACAAGAAAATTGAAATATTGCTGATACCAAGGGAGATCTAATCCATAGAGGTGCCTAAGCTGTAAATACAGATTTTCGTTAAAATGTTGACCCATCATAGAACGGATGGGATCTCCTGGTGCGAAGTATCCCATGATAAAGGTAATAAAGGTCACACAAAGAAGAACAAAGACGAGACTAATCAACCTCTTCAGTAGAAATTGTACCATGTCATCATCTCCCACCTGCTACTCCACTGTTCGATTGGCACAAGGCCGATCGTTTGAGATATAAACATTTGCCCAGTCATCGGGTGGCATGAAGCCCATCGCTGTATGCCGGAAACCTCGTACGCATGGCTTATGCAGACCTGCGGCAACCTGCTGTGCCATGGGAATCCATGCTACGTCGTTGACTAGCTGTTGCTCAATAGCATTGTACTCTTTGAAGCGTTGGTTTTGATCCTGTAAGATGTCAGCTTTTTCCATGCGCATCTGCAAAGCCTGCTGTTGGGCTGCATTGGTGCTGTTATTCTGTCCATAGTTCATACTATTTTGGGCTGAATCCTTGCCAAATATCAAGGTCGTCCAGTTCTCTGGGTCTGGATAATCAGCGATCCAGCCAGACAAGTAGAATGACAAGGGATTGTTTGCTCCTTGTGATGTATTGGTAAACAAGACATTAGAATCGATGTCATCGGCGCTGACTGTAATATTGAGCACATCTTTCCACTCTTGGAGCAATTCGGTTACTTCATCCTTTACCTCTTGGCTACCAACACTGGCATAGTTCAACGTGATGGCAGGCATCTGGGAGATACTGTTCCATCCCTCTTCTTTCAAGCCCTGCTCAAGTAGTTGCCGTGCCATCTTGGGATTGCCTGTCAGATTGGTCGTACCGTCTGGACCTTTGAGGTTTGGGTTATAGTCAGGCATGCCTTGTGGAATAATATGGTTGGTGGCAATATACAAGCCTTTCCAGATCTTGTCCACAATTTTCTGTTTGTTGATGGCTAGTGCAAACGCCTGGCGAATGTGGAGATTGTCGAAGGGCTTTTGCTTATAATTCATGGTGTAGTAGTTAGTTGCTAATATCACATGTTGAACATAATCCGGGCGCGATTTGGCTTGGTCTAAGTGGGTCAGTGGAATGCCTGTAACGTCGAGCCGATTGGCCAGATAGTCTGAGTATGTGGCATCTATCTGTTGATAGATAGGGAATTGTACTTCCTTCAACTGTGGCTTAGGACCATAATAGTTGTCATTGGGCACAAAGTCAAGCTCTTTCTGGCGAACATAGCTTTTCACCTTAAAAGGGCCATTCCCGCCTCCCTCTCCAAGATGATCAGTCCAACTCTTGCCATACTTTTCAATCAGCGATTGTTCAACCGGGTAGGCGGCTGGATGGGTCAAAGTATAAAGGAAGAAGGCGACTGGTTGGGAGACCTTGATCTCAATAGTATTGGGATTGGGTGTAATCAGGCTATCACCGATAAGTGATGAAATTGCCCCGCTATTGAGCTTATCTGAATCCTTGATATAGCGCAAATAGTATGGAGCTGTAGGTGACTTCGTGTCTTTTTGGAGAGCGCGGTTAATACTCCAGGCAATGTCATGCGAAGTTAACGGTTTCCCGTCACTAAATTTGAGGTTAGGTTTGAGATGGAAAGTCCAGATCAAATTGCTTGGTGAGAATTCCCACGAGTTAGCCAATTGTTTCTGTACATTCCCATTAGCATCAAGTGAGACCAGACCTGTAAATGCCATTTGAATAGCGGAGGTAGAGTTAAGATCGCTTGCAAGGGCTGGGTCAAAAGTATTGAGATCCACCGAGCCGCTGACAAATATCTGCTTATTGTCGGGAGCTTTCTGATGGTTTGAGGTATTGGTCTGGCTACATGATGCCAGGAGCATGGTTAGCAGACAAATAATGCTGGATGCCAGAGTGAAGCGTGATGGTTTGTCTTTGTGCATGTCTGAATCCTTTCTACATCTTTGTAAGGAATAAAGGGAAGAAGAATAGTAAAAAAGATACCCAGCAGGGGTATACTCTCTTCAGCATTTCTAGTAATGATAGAACAACGATTATGAATAAGATCATGCATAGTAGATGTATGGATGCAACATTTCTGGAAAATGCTTCTATTTAGAGTGTAGCAAAGGGATGCAAACTTTTCTAGGGGGAAAGAGGGACAGGACTACTCATCAGTATTGGGACTGGCAAGGTAGTCAATCAGGATTTGATGGAGGAAAACGCTGTCTTTTCTCCAATCTTGCATGCGGGCTTTATCTCAAATATGGTATAATGTGGATATGAACAAGGAATGTCGGTGGATTCGTAGTAGTTATGACGATCTTATGGGGTTCCCAAAGCGAGTCAGGGAAATTGTAGGATATGCTCTCTATGCTGCACAATGTGGTGACAAGAGCCCAAAAGCTAAACCCTTTAAAGGTATTGGTCCTGGCGTCTTAGAAGTGGTAGCTGATTATGATGGGGATACCTATCGAGCTGTTTATACAGTGCGTTTACCCAGTGCTGTCTTCGTCTTGCACTGCTTTCAAAAGAAAAGCAAGCATGGTATCAAAACATCGCAACAAGATATAGATCTGATCAAGCAGCGTCTGGCTGAGGCAATTGAAGAGGATAAAGAGTTAAGGAGACGATCATGAGCGAAAAAATTACACCTAGCGATGGTAACATATTTGCTGATTTAGGGCTTTCGCATCCTGAAGAAGCCTTAGCTAAAGCACAATTGGCTCTTCGCATCGCAACTATTATTAAAAAACGAGGATTAAGCCAAAAACAAGCGGCCCAGATACTTGGGACACCACAATCTAAAGTTTCATATATCATAACAGGTCAACTCAGTGGATTTACTATTGATCGTCTTATGCGCTATCTTACTGCACTTGATGCTGAAGTAGAGATAATTGTGCGTGATAAGCAAAATGAGTTTCCCTTACGTATAGCTCTAGGATAAGTATTAATATTCACCTCGGTCTTCAATGATCATTTCAGAGGCAGATTTGCCACCTGAATAGAGTTTAGCATGCCTTTCACGAGCTTCATATTCTTCTCGTGTTAATGGCTATTTTGTTGGAATATGGCTGATTTTTCCCGAGTGATACTGCATTTCAGCGAATTCACGCATTATTATAGGATAATTGCTTTTGTCGAAAAGATGTGCTAAAGAGTACTAACCGGATCAATATCGATATGCCAACCAGTAGCATCCACGACGCGCAAGAGGCGGTGCAAGTCGGGACCACGCACGATCATTTGCCAGTGATATTTGCCTCTGAGATGTTCCATCAGGGCTGGAGCAGGTCCAACAATGTCAGTATCTGGCAGGGCAAGACGATTGATCCACTCGTCAAGGCGTTCGTAGAGTAGCAGGGCCTCATTCTGGCAGCGATGGCGGTTCTCATGACTGTATGTGAATTTCACAAACTGTCGGAATGGTGGATAATTGTAGCGTAGCCGCATTTCGATTTCTGTGGCGTAGAATTCGTGATAATCATGGCGAGAAGCTGCTTCGATGGCGAAATGCTGTGGATTGAAGGTCTGAATGATCACGCGACCTGCTTCAGCGCCACGCCCAGCACGTCCGGCTACCTGTGTCAGTAGTGTAAAGGCGCGTTCAGAGGCCGCATAGTCAGGAAGGTTCAGGGCAATATCGGCAGAGACAACGCCTACCAGGGTTACTCCGGGCAAATCGAGTCCCTTGGCAATCATCTGTGTACCGATGAGAATGTCAGCCTCGCGGTTGGCAAAGCGGTCGAGGAGTTGTTCATGGTCTCGACGATTGCGGGCAGTATCACGATCCCAGCGCAAGAGGCGGGCTTGTGGGAAACTGCGTTGGATTGTTTCTTGCACCTTCTCGGTCCCCAGGCCAAAGTAGCGCATACTCGAACTCTGGCAATTTGGGCAGAAACGTAGCACTTTGCTCTTCTGCCCACAGTAGTGGCAGAGCAAGATTTGCTCAGTTGCATGATAGGTCATGGAAATATCACAGTGGTCACAGAGTGCCACATAGCCACAGTCTCGACAGAGCACGCAACTGGCCGCCCCACGACGATTAAGAAAGAGAATAGCTTGTTGTCGCTGTTCCAGTATATACCCAAGTTCCTCGTGTAAGCGACGACTGATAATACTGGTATTTCCAGCATGGAGTTCGTTACGTAAATCAACGATCTCTATAGATGGTAACGAGGAACTGACTCGACTAGGCAATTCAACAAGGCGATAGTGATCCTGCTGTGCTTGGTAGTACGTTTCAACTGATGGCGTTGCGCTTCCCAATACGACGGGAATATCTAGGATGCGTGCGAGCATGAGAGCCACTTCACGGGCATGATACGTCGGTTTGCGCTCGCTCTGTTTATAGGCTGGCTCATGCTCTTCGTCCACAATAATAATTCCTAGATCTGGTATTGGTGAGAAGAGTGCGGATCGTGCCCCAATAACAACATCTACTTGACCATTGCGAATACGTCGCCATTCATCATATCGTTCACCTATCCCCAATTCACCATGAATAATTGCTACACGTCCAGGAAAGCGACCTGCTACACGTAGCACAGCTTGTGTCGTCAGAGCAATCTCGGGGACGAGCATAATGCCACGTTTACCCTTGGCAATCATCGCCGCCAGGGCTTGAAGATAGACCTCGGTCTTACCACTACCTGTCACGCCGTGGAGCAGGATAGGGCGCGGTTGATAGTCTGGTCCTATGATGCAATCTAGTGCATGTTGTTGGCCTGGCGTGAGCTGAAGCGGCATTGAGGGATCTAGCGCACGCTCTGCTAATGGATCACGGCGCACTTCTACCGTTTCTATGGACAGGATCTGTTCGCGTACTAGTTGTTGTAATTGTGCTGTTGTGAGACCACTAGCTTTACAAAGAGCATTAGGAGTCCAGTCTGCATTGGTATGCTTATTTTGTTGGAGTAGATCCACAGCCGCTAATTGATGCTGAGCACGTAGACTGTCCTTATCTTGTTCTATAGCTGTCAATATTGCGGTAGTTCCAACGACCCAGGGATCAAGTATCTCACCACGGCGCTTTTTTCTGTCAATAGCAGAGGAATAACGCCCCATACTATCAGGTTCTAGAGGAACAGGTTTGACAGATTGAAGATGATTTTGCAGGACAGCCTCAGTACGTTGACGCCATGCCTCTAGCTTCTCACCTTGTGCGACCAGCCGTACGACACGTTTGGTACGCGCCTTAGCCCGTGGAGCATCGAGTTGGGCCTCGCGTACAACTAACTCGCTGGTCTTAATCTCCTTCAAAATCGCTTTGGCTCGTTTGGGACCTAGCATGGTCTTGAGGCGCTCAACGTTTACTTCACCTTCAGCAAGTAAGAGACCAATCAATGCGCGTGTCTGCAAAGAGGCATCTTGAATGGCTGCTTCGATTGCCTCAGACTCCTGCTCAGCGAGGCGCAAAACGATACGCGAACGTTGCATCAGTCCTGGAGGGAGCATCATCAATGCCGCCTGGGGAAGCGGTGTCACATAGTATTCAGATATCCATTGGGCCAAGGTCATCTGATGCGGCAATAGTGCAGGTTCCGGGTCGAGGATGGCATGAATTGGACGCAAGGTGGACGCAACATATTCAGAGTCAACAAGGGCCCCTACCGATGGTGATGCATTGCTCGTTGGATCACCCGGCAATTCATTGCCCGCTTTGTAGGGACCCGATTGATCACGTCCATGAGAAGAAGAACGAGCAGAATGGATTACGGCCTCGACCGATGTAATAATTTCCCAGATCAGGCCCTCGACGAGGCGTTCGCCATACGGTATCGCTACCAACTGGCCAACGCGGATCGTACCCTCCAGTTCTGCAGGTACGATGTAGGTAAGGAGTGGATGCTCACAATCCCAACTGGCAGCAGAGGTCAGCACATTAGCTAACATGGTAACTCCCTATGTGTCAATTGCGCCTCCTGCCTCCAGTGGATGCTCG
>CBJMBI010000132.1:0-8835 GCA_966427955.1 uncultured Ktedonobacterales bacterium | reverse complement strand
TTGCGCCCGTTGCTCCCCTCGTTGCGCCCGTTGCACATGCGAATGATGACAGCCCCACGGACGCGAAGATTGATAGTCACCTTGGGGTTTCTGCAACACAGGCAATGAATTACCAGGGAGATTCGACGAGCGGTTTATCGCCTGAAAACGTAGGGGCCCAAGAAGGTAGGGACCCAATTCATTGCGCACACCATCCCACATCTTATGCTGAGAGTGGAGTTGATATTGCCGCTGGTGAGAAGGCTGTCAGGCTGATGAAAGATGCGGTTCGTGCGACTCAGGGACCGGAAGTTCTCGCTGGTATTGGAGCTTTTGCTGGTGTATTCCGAGCGAAAGCCTTGCAGAAGATGCGTCGGCCTGTGCTGGTCTCCTCAACTGATGGGGTTGGAACCAAGACGTTGATTGCAGCACAGGCTGGACGCTACGACACAATCGGCTATGATCTAGTCAATCACTCTATCAATGATCTACTGATGCAAGGGGCTCGACCGCTCTTCTTCATGGACTATATTGCAATGGGTAAGCTTAATCCCGTCCATGCAGCAACGATTGTCAAGGGAGTTGCCAATGCCTGTCGTGAAGCTGGCTGTGCACTCCTTGGAGGTGAGACAGCGGAAATGCCCGATGTCTATCTACCAGGGGCTTTTGATCTTGCTGGCACAATTGTCGGTGTTGCAGAAGAAGATGAAGTTGTCAATGGCTCGACAATTAATGTAGGCGACGTCATCTTGGGCTTGCCTTCTAACGGACTACATACCAACGGCTACTCGCTAGCACGACGTGTGTTTGCTCCTTATCCCCTCGATACCATTTTCCCTGAGTTGGGAGAGTCGCTAGCCGATGCATTGCTACGACCACATCGCTGTTATCTCCAGGAGATCACACAACTGCGCGACTATCTAGCTGATCGAGGACGCTATATTAAAGGTATGGCGCATATTACTGGTGGAGGATTTGAGGGCAATATCTCGCGTATCTTGCCATCTGGCATGCGGGCAGTAATCAACACCAATGCATGGAGTATCCCACCGCTCTTTCAACTGATTGGACGCCTGGGCAAGGTATCACAAGCCGAACTCTATCGCGCTCTTAACATGGGGATAGGTGTAGTCATAGTGCTTTCACCTAAGAGCGCTCTGGAGGCACGCTGTGTCCTTCCTGAATTGCTGGCTATCGGAACTATTGTCGAGGGGGACGGTGTTGAGTTAGAATTTTAATATTACCATTTAAACAATAAAGGGGGAATATTGTAGTGACGCAAACACCGGATTTTGACTCGATTAAACAAACTAATCCTTATGGCGTAGAATATTGGTCGGCTCGTGATCTCATGCCGCTTCTGGGATACAAGAAGTGGGAACGATTTGAGGATGCCATTAAAAGGGCAATGACCTCCTGTGAACAAAGTGGGAACATTGTGAAGGATCACTTTCCCAACGTCGGGAAGGTGATAAAAGCAGGAAAAGGGTCAACAAAAGCACGGAGGGATTATGCACTGAGTCGCTTTGCTTGCTACCTTATAGCCCAAAACGGCGACCCTCGCAAGCCAGAGATCGCTGTAGCACAAGCCTATTTTGCAGCGTCTACTCGTGCCCATGAAATACATCAACTCAGAGAAGAGCAGAGGGCACGACTAGAGAAGCGTCTCGAAGTCTCTGAAAGCTTCAAAGCCCTTGGCAGAGTAGCTCGAAATGCTGGCGTCAAGTCGGAAAGTTTTGGCATCTTCATAGATGCTGGCTATCTTGGCCTGCACCGCCATACTTTACAAGAACTGAAAGAACTCAAAGGAATCCCTGAAAACGAAGAGTATCTGGATCGGATCACTCGCAAAGAACTATCAGCTATCGACTTCAAGAACGTCCAGACAGAAGATAAGTTGGTCTTAGAGAACATCACTGGTCAGGAAAATGCTATTCAGACACATTATTTTGTTGGTGATCAGGTACGCAAAGCGATCGATGCTATCAATGGCCCGATGCCTGAAGACTTACCCTCAGCTCCTTCAATTCGCAAAATGATTGAGGAGCATAATCGCAAGAAAAAGCGCACACTCAAGGCAAAAGAGGAGCAGCAAGACCAACTCTCGCTTTTCAGCAAGATTGAGGAAGGGTGAGGGATATAAACAGAATGGAAACATCATCGATGAACATTTTGTCAACGTTGGCAAAACATAGCCTAGACCATTTTGCCAGCATCGGCAAAATGGTCTCATTGAGATAATCGAGGAAGAGCCCAACTATGTCAACAAGTAATCCCATCTTTGGTCCTCTGCTAGCGGAAGGCAAGACCAAACAAATCTATGCTTATCCAGGCGACGATCAACTGGTTTATATCGTAAGTAAAGACCAGATTACAGCAGGCGATGGTGCTCGGCGTAACGAAATTAGCGGGAAATCGCGCTGGAGCACGATTACAACTGCAAACGTTTTTCGCCTACTCAACGAGGCAAACATTGCCACCCACTTCATTAAGCAGGTTAGTGACACAGTCCTGTTGGTACGGCGCTGCGAGATGATACCGATTGAACATGTCCAACGGCGCATTGCCACGGGATCATATTTGAAGCGTCATCCAGAAATCAGTGAAGGGACACGTTTCGATCCAGTCTTAATTGAAACCTTTTTGAAGGATGATGCACGGCACGATCCACAGATCTGGTCGCATGATATCATTCAGTTAGGTCTAGCAACGGCACAAGAGGTAGAGTGGATGGCAAATGAAGGGCGCCATGTCTTTGAGACGCTTGAACGGGCCTGGGCCAGATTAGATGTCACTCTGGTCGATCTCAAGATTGAATTTGGGCGTGACAGCGAGAACCATTTGATGGTTGCCGACGTGATCGATAATGATAGCTGGCGACTATGGCCCAGAGGCGACAAAAGCCGTATGTTAGACAAACAGGTGTATCGGAACTTGCAAGATGTCACCCCAGATGCTCTGCAAGATATTGCAGATCGCTATGAACGAGTGGCAGACTTGACAGCAAAATTAACGGTATAAAGGGAGCTGAGCATGGAGCGACTACGCGACGCATGTGGAATAGTGGGCATATACATGCCTAAAGACGAAGAGCATCTTGACGTGCGGCGCTATATCACCCTAGCCCTCACCGCCTTACAACATCGAGGACAGGAAAGTGCAGGGATGGCCGTCTATGATAGCAGTGGACAGATTGCCCATTCTGTTGGTATGGGCAAGGTGCGCGAGGTTTTTCACGACTCTGGTACCAGTCTCCCCATCACACGATGTGGTATTGGACATGTGCGTTACTCCACAACTGGTTCTAGTTGTGTTGAGAATGCTGGTCCCTTTGTCGTAGAGAAAAGTGGTCAGTATGATACCATTGCTCTGGCCCATAATGGCAATATTGTCAATGGTGAGCCATTGCGCAAACTCTTCTCGCCGGAAATGTTCAATTCTACTACCGAGAGCGAGGTCATCGCTCTGCTCTTACTGTACGCGCAAGGTGACACGCTACGAGAGCGTATGATTGCCACTTTCCCGCTCTTGCGAGGATCGTATAGTCTTGTCATGCTCGCTGAGGGCAAGCTTTATGCCATGCGTGATCCGTGGGGAATACGTCCTCTTTGTATTGGCCGTATAGGGAATACCTGGATAGTAGTCTCCGAATCATGTGCACTAGATCGCATGGGAGCGACATATGTACGCGAAGTTGAGCCTGGCGAATTTATTACTATCGATGAAAGTGGCTTGCATACGGAAATTCTGAACAAGCCTCCGCGCCGCGCGCTCTGCGTCTTCGAACATATTTACTTTTCCGATGCGACGAGCCTATTGAATAATGCATATGTTTACAATGTGCGTGAAGCCTTGGGGCGTGAACTGGCAAGAGAGCATCCTGTTGAAGCCGATCTGGTTGTTCCAGTTCCTGACTCATCTATTCCTTCGGCATTAGGCTATGCCGCTGAAGCGGGTATTCCTTATGGGCAGGCCATTATTAAGAACCGCTATAGTGACCGTTCGTTTATTAAACCTGATCAACGCTTACGTCAGCTCGAAATCGATCTAAAGTTCAACTTTGTTCAGCCTAAGATCGAGGGCGCCCGGCTGATTATTGTTGATGACTCAATTGTACGTGGTAATACGATGAAGCGTCTGGTGTCAGCACTGCGTAATCGTGGTGTTAAAGAAATTCACCTGCGCTCCAGTGCTCCACCATTGCGCCATCCCTGCTACTTTGGGATTGATATTCCTCAGGAATCCGAGCTGATAGCTGCTGGTCGCAGTATCCAGGAAGTTGCAGACTATATCGGCGTGGATAGTCTGGGATATCTCAGCCTAGCAGGATTGGGGCGTGCAATCCATAGGAATGCCATTGTGGCCGCGGATGATCCAGAGAACATGAGAAATCAGGTTTCCACTGATGGTGCTCAACCACCATTCATTGCGCATGAGGAGAGGAGCCCAATTCATTGTGCCTCTGAGGATGAGCAGGAACTCAAGTACTTACACGAGAATTTCTGTTATGGGTGCATGCATAAACATGGTTGGCCTTTTGATCCTATTGCTGGAGCTAAGCATGGAGTGCATCATGCCGCCTTTTTCCCACGTGATGTTGTAGGTAAGAGCATGAAGTGATTAATAATCTTGACATGTTTTTCCTGGGTTGCTGATAAGAATTAAAGCGTAGCATTATAATCTGGAGTGAGCGCATTTATAATACAAGGAGCAGTTTGTCTTAACGTCTATTAGGAGGTCTGTCGTGCGTGTATTTGTTATTGGTTCTGGAGCACGAGAGAATGCGCTAGTGTGGAAATTGGCGCAGAGCCCTCGTGTTACTCATATTTATGCCGCGCCTGGTAATCCCGGCATGTATCCTTATGCAGAGCGAGTCCCATTCTCTGTGAGTCAGACCAATGAAATGGCTGATTTTGCTGAGCATAATCAGGTTGATCTGACAATTGTTGGGCCAGAAGTACCTCTGATCAATGGTATTGTCGATATTTTCCGACAGCGAAGCCTGCGGATCTTTGGGCCTAGCAAAGCTGGTGCTGCGCTAGAGGGGAGCAAAGCCTTTACCAAAGAACTGTTAACAGAGGCTGGAATCCCAACAGCGCAACATCGTACCTTCACAAACTATGCTCAAGCGTTATCCTACCTTGAGCAGCATGGTGCGCCTGTCGTTGTCAAGGCAGATGGGAATGCAGCTGGCAAAGGAGCAATTGTTGCTCTCGATATAGCAAATGCCCGAGATGCTCTCAAACAAATGATGGTAGAGCGTGTCTTTGGGACAGCTGGAGACGTAGTTGTCATCGAAGACTATTTGCAGGGAGATGAGATTGGTGCCACTGCTATCTGTAACGGCACTGATTTTCTCCCCTTGGTACTCTCACAGGACCATAAACGTGTCTTTGATAACGACCAAGGGCTCAACACTGGTGGTATGGGTGTCTTTACTCCTCTACCCTTTGTGAATCAAGAGCAAGAGAGACAGATCTACCAGCGGATTACCTCTGCCACCTTACAGGCGCTTAAAGGAAAGGGCATTGATTTCTCAGGGGTGCTCTATTCTAACATCATGCTCACTGAGCGTGGCCCTATGGTATTAGAGCATAATACGCGTTTTGGTGATCCAGAGACTCAGGCTTTTGTGATGCTGCTAAACGAGGATCTTTTGGATGTGCTAGAATATGCCGAAGGTCGGGAACTACAGATCGACAAATTGTGGAAGCCTGGATATGCCGTCAGTGTTACTCTGGCTGCAGGGGGTTATCCTGGAGAATACCGCTCAGGGTTACCCATTACAGGTATCGAAGAAGCTAACCGCTTAGAGGGCGTTCAAGTCTTTCATGCTGGCACTGCGCTCAAAGATGGTCAACTCGTTACTGCTGGAGGCCGTGTGTTGAGTGTTGCGGCTTACGGTGAGACTTTGCGGAATGCTGTTGGTCGTGCTTATGAAGCTGTCCAATATATTTCTTTTGAGGGTATGCATTATCGCAAAGATATCGCTTATCATGGGCTAGTATCCACTACTTAAGCAAATTCAGGGTTGATTGGTCTGAAATATGTAACACCCTGTCTAGCAGTATAGATAGCAGTGCATTAGGAGCCTTTGGAAGTTGGGACTTACATCTAAGCTCCAACTTCTGTTTTACCTTAATCTAAGAAGTTATGTCGCTTATTTTGAGAAAATGACTACTCTAGATAGTAGTTCATAAGATGTGCCCTCAAGTCATTAGCTAGTTCTATCATCCTTATGACAAAAGAAATAGTTGCCTTGAAGGCTGCTCTAAACGGGATATCTGAGTAGTCAACAGTTGTGCTGTGCCAAAATGGAGTGGTGGGCAAGGAAATCAATTTGAAAGGGGCTGCACGCCAAAAAGAACTAGTACACTATTAGACCGACAGGTCACAGCACCTTCCGGCTGCTGATCTAAGAAAGTAAACCGACGGGACTTCTTACTGCCTCCTGAACAACCTCGGGTATTGAAGAAAACTAGTGTGAACTCTTGATTGCTATCGTCAATTGGCACTTGGACTGTAGTCTGCTTTGTTGTAATGCAGTCACCTTTTAACAGCCCGGAATTGAATATCCCACCACTAAGTGTACCATCCGGTAGATCATCGAATTGTACTGTAAGTAATCGAAATGTGGATTGTGATGAAGATGGAGATGACGATGTATCCTTAAGCTTGAGCTTACAGTCCACACCAAAGTCTGCATTGTCAGACTTCTGACAAGTCACAGTCCCTCCCTCACTGCCTTGAGGTATACTAAACCGAAAGAACTTCGCTCTCGTTCCTGTACAATCTGGAGTAAAGTAGAAGTTCACTGAGAACATCCCGTTCCCATCAACATTTCCAGTAATCGTATCACTTGTCGTTTTACAACCGTCGACCTGTTGTCCACGGGATAGGACAGCCGCACTTCGTGCTTGGCCTAGACTCTTCAATTTAACAACAACCGAGGATTGTGCATATGCCGGGGATGCGTACATGAACATCCCAAGGACAAGACCCAGCATGGTCATCAAAGAGGTTTGTGCTCTCACGTATCCCTTGACAGAGCAAACCGATGAAAAAAAGGTTGCACGCTTGGTCATTTTGTGGAGGCTCCTTTCTTTAACAGGATCTCTAAGCTTAAGCATCTTGCTTGAAGTTGTCAAATATCAAAGAAAAACTTGACAATGTTGTCCTCTTCTTTGGCTTGATCTCCTTCCCTCAGCTTTCCGCTTAAAGGGCCTTTGTTCCGATACTTCTAGTATGGTCTCATCAAAGGGTTAAAGCAAGGAGGAAAGAGGGACAGTTTTGATGTGGCCGTCTTTTTGCTGCTATGCGAGGTCCTCTTGGGTATAACTTGGATTTCCCTAGATATGTGAGTCATCCCGAATCAGGATGACTCATCATTTAGTTAATTTTGTGTACACACAGGCTGCTGAGTAGCATCACAAGTGTAAGAAGCATCTGTCGTCGTTGCAAACCGAGCGAAATTCCCTCGTTTTCCTAAACAATCGCTGGTAGAGTAGAAGTCTACTGAGAACATCCCGTTTCCATTAACCTGTCCACGAATAGTGTCCTTATCAGTTCCCACCTCATCTTGCGTAACCGTCTGAGGACCTTCAACATTGGTAAATGGCTGGCCCCTGAAGAGAACCTGAGCGCACTGAAAATTCCCTAGTTTAGCAATTTTAACGCTAATATTGGCTGCTGCATATGCAGGAACAGCGCCAATGAGCATTCCAGAAGCAAGACACAGTGTTGCTGCCAGAGAGGTTAGCGGTCTGAGAGATCTCCTCAGAGAGAAGACTGGTCGAGAAAAGATTGTCCATTTTGCCATTTTGCATAACTTCCTTTCATCAATGAGATGTCAAAAGGTGTAGTGCCCTAAGCTTGCTTGCAATCCGTATCAGAATTACAAGTAACAAAAATTCCATTACTTCCCTGCGGTGCATTAAACCGAGAGAAATTACCGCGTTTTCCCGCACAACTTGTATTCGGAAAGAAATTGACTGAAAACATTCCATTCCCAGTAAGTGGAACAGAAACCATATTCTTCCCACTTTTAATATCATCTGCCGTTATGCAGTCTCCTTGTTGATTGCCACCAAATGCTACATTAGCTCCTTTTGCATTGCCTAACCCCTTAAACAGAACTGTAGATATCGCAGAATTTTTGTTGTTGGGCTTACTTGTAAGTTCATTGAAAAAACAGTTCGTATCAGAGTTACAAACAACAAGACCTCCAGGACTTCCTTGCTTCAGTGTAAACTGAGAGAGCTTACTGCGTTTTCCTGTACAATTGTCGGTAGAGTAGAAATTCACAGAGAACTCCCCAGCCCCATCAATGCTTCCGGCAATTCTGCTACCCCCTTTCGTAGCACATTGGCCATCTAGTGGCTGTCCACGGAAGAGAACATTGGCGCTTTTTGCATTACCTAGACCATTAATAACAACTGTAAGTTGGGACGCTGCAAATGCTGGGAATGTGCACACGAGCGTTCCACAGGCAAGACACAGCGTCGCTGCCAAAGAGATCAGTGGCCTGAGAGTTCTCCCGAAAGAGAAGACTGGCCAAGAAGAGATTGTCCGTTTTACCATCTTGTATGAGTTCCGTCCTTCCTTAAACGAGCTCTTGAAACTAAGCATTTTTCTTCTTGAGGAGGTCAAATAATTCATTGACAATCTTGCTTGGCTTGACCTTCCTTACATTCAAGAGCCTTCGTTCTGATGCTTCTAGGTATGGTTTCGGAGAAGCACCCTTCTCTCCATTCGCGCCCTATTAGACGCAGGAGAACATTAAAAGGATGCATAGGTGAGCGCTTTCAAAATATGTATTCCTACAGCTCCATCGTCGCGCCTCTAGCATCTTGCCAA
>CBJMBI010000131.1:0-8844 GCA_966427955.1 uncultured Ktedonobacterales bacterium | reverse complement strand
CTTACAACATAAGAACACTCATTTCTGGCAGCAATTACGGTCCAATGGATTTTGACGAAGGAACCGGCGAGATCTATGTTCCTGATGAGAAGAGTCATCAATTGATAGTTCTCCAACCGGTCTACGCTACTTCTACACTACCACAGGAGCCACTGCGCACAATCCCGCTAGAGGCCAAACCACTCTCTGTTGCCGTAACTAGTGATGGACAATTGGCCCTAGTGGCACTAGAAGGCGGCAAAGTTGCCTTGTTCGACATTCCAGCGCATCAGATCACGAATATCTTCAATGTTGGAGGGAATCCACACTTTATTATCACAGGACTCAATCCCCCCCTGCCTCCTACTCAGCATCAGGTCCCAGCATCGGAGCAGCCCTGGACTCTACAGATTGTTCTTTTGCTTGTCCTATGTGGAGGTCTGATCGTCCTGCTCGTAATAGGTCTGAGAAGAAGGACCCTTGGCACAAAGAATAACCGCTAGATCTGCTGTTGTACCAACGATGCCAAGTATAAGGAACGTTGCCTTGATTTATAGAGAGTTATAGTGCCATAGAAATTTGCATCATTGCCTAGGAAGAAACAAGGAGAGATATCTAAACATTAGGCACACTTGTAACCCTTGAAAAGTTTGAAAGCTACTTTTACTTCCTCCCTTCTGTCCCTCTCTTCGACTTGCATCTCTCAGGAATATCTGCTAAATTTAAGAGTAGGGAATAGAATGGGAGCATGATCAGCAACATCCATTTCTGATCACAGTGGGAAGAAGAAAAAAGATAAGGATAGAGAGCAAAATTCTACCTAGAGTCACTAGTACAGCTATATCAAAAGTTTGATAAGGAACAGGCATGCAAGTTAACTCTTGAATTTGCTGCTTGTTCAAATTATGAAAAGTTCTTAAATATTGTCTAACGAGTAATCATAGAGATAGCATATGAAAGGATTCCCAAGCGATGCTTAACTTTGATTTTGTAAATGACGAAAAATTTCGCTTTTCCCTTGAAAAAGATTATCAAGAACTAATTTCATCTCTACAAGCGGGTGCATGGAAAGCCGCTTACCTGCTTGCAGGAAGTATCATAGAAGCAATACTGATCGATTACCTGTTAGCCACTAACCTCCAACAAACAGATCTCCTAAACATATCCCTAGAAGATGCAATTAGTCTTTGTGCTGAGAAGAGGGCACTATCAGAAAAAACTGAATATATTGCATATACTCTTAAATCTTACAAGAATCTTATTCACCCAGACCGAACTATCAGGCTAAGTGAAAATATAGAAGAAGGAACTGCAAAAGTAGCGCAAGCATTAGTAGATATAATAACAAAAGAAATTTCAGAGGCCAAAAAGAAACTCTACGGCTATACAGCTGAGCAAATTGTAAATAAAATCATCAAGAACAACTCAACCAATGCTGTCTTATCTTATCTATTAAGAAACACCTCTGAATTTGAAAAAAAACGACTACTGCTGGAAATCATCCCGCAAAAATACTTTGACTACTTAGAAAATACAGAACAAGGAGTAACTAACAGCCTATCCGCTCTCTCTAAATCCTTTTATATTATGTTTAACAGCGCTAGCGACCAAACGAAGAAAGCTGTCGCCGAAAATTTTGTAAAAATCATCCAAGAAGAAAAAGCCTATCAACTGTATGTACATCATAATGAATTCTTTAGGGGATATTTTCTAGCATATCTCAGTAGAGAAGATGCTCAAATAGTTAAAAAATATCTTTTTTCTACGCTTGAGGAAGGAGTTAACAGATCAATACTAAAGACACTGGAAGGCATTGGTGAGTTTATAGAGATGGAAGATGTGCATTATTTTATAAGCCCAATTATCTTATGTACTTTTAAAGATCCATATCGTCCTGTAATCTCTATAGAGGATATTGGCGATTTTCTCTGTGAAGAATATTCTAAAATGTCTCAAGATGTAAAAGACTATATATGCACTTTTCTAAATGAAGATAAATGGAGCTTTAGGAATGATAATGATAAAGAGAGATTAACCTACCTCAGAAATCTCATCCTATCCCCCAGAATCTGGACAAACCGTTTAAAATAGAGTAGGCGTCTCTCAATAGCAATACGAAAGGTTACTCATGCGACAAGCAAGCGGACAAATTGCTTTGTTCATTCTTTCTTTGATTGGTCTAGCAATTGCTATTTATCTGACCATCGTACACTATAATTCCCATGTTACACTTGTGTGTTCATCCAGTGGACTAGTAAATTGTGAAGAAGTTCTTACCAGTCCATATGCCTCTATTCCTGGTAGTTCTATTCCTGTCTCTATTGGTGGTATACTATGGTCGGCCATCGGTGCAGGGCTAGCTGGCCTTGCCTGGCTAGTCTGGCCAGAGAAGCACATTGTACGGATTGCAGAACTGATATGGGCGGCGATAGGTATGCTAACCGTTTTTTACCTAGTCTACGTCGAAATTGTCCTCCTGCATACTATTTGTGCTTGGTGTACAGCTGTCCACGTCATTGTTTTACTCTACCTGCTGACAGCTGTATTTCTCGTGTCTACATCTTCAGATGAACAAGATGCTAATACCGAGCGAGAAGAAGTCATTGTCGGCACAAGACCAGAAGTTCCCAAAATTGAATAATCTCATATTCTCCACTAACAGATTTGTTGAAAACCGGAACGACAGATCAGCGAAAGGTACTTCTGTGCCCAAGCTGGAGGTTGTTTAGACGCGCCATGCATCCCCTGCACTCTCGCATGAGATCTTCTGGCGCGAATAACGATCAGGATAGAGAGCTATTCCCATTGAAAGGTTCGCGCTGCGACCAGCAGAATAGCAACCGCCCAAATAGCCAAGATAATCAATGGCGTGACAGGAAAAGCACTCCCATTCGTCATAGTAGCTTGTAAGGCTTGCGTCAATGCGGTAGCAGGCAATAGCTGAGCAAAATCTGCCAGTGGTCCTGGCAACCGACTCACTGGCACAAGTCCACCCCCGATCAAGAGAAAAACGAGATAGAGGGCATTGGCTCCCGCCAGAGTCATCTCCGCTCGCAATGCGCCTGCCATCGCAAGTCCAAGCCCCGCAAACGCCACCGTTCCCAAGGCAATGGTCAATAATGCCCACAAAGGTGAGCCTGCTGGGCGCCAACCATACAACACTATTGCTACTCCAACGAGCATGATGACCTGAAACAATTCCAGAATCAAGATCGAGCTAACTTTAGCAATAATCAAACTACTCCGTGAGAGTGGTGAGCTTCCTAGCCGCTTGAGAACACCATAATAGCGCTCATAGGCAGTTGCAATGCCCAGATTTACCATCCCCGCAGCAATAATTGCTAGAGCCAGAATTCCAGGCAACAAGAAATTGATTGTGCTCCCGCCTATCTTTGGAGCAAGGTTGAGAGAAGTGAAGAAGATCAAGAGCACAACGGGCACAATGAGGGTGATCAGCACATTCTCGCCACGCCGTGCAGTAAGCAACAGCTCACACTTAACCTGCTCAAGAACCTGTTTGGCCACCGGTGCAGCATTACTTTCATTGCCATTGATGGCATTATTATAGCTTATCTCCATAACTCCTACTCCCTGATCTCTGATCCTGTTAGGCGCAGGAATAGATCCTCTAGTGAACCGTGTCCCACACGCAGTTCAGAAAGTGTGATATTGCGATCGCGTAGCCAAGCAGTTAGTTCTGCTAACAGTACTGGCACGGTATCAGTTTCAACTAAGTAGCTACCCGGTCGGAGTTCCTCAACTTTTCGTGCAGAGGGAAGTGCAGCCAATTGGGTACAATCTAGCCCAGCCGGAGCCACAAAACGCACAATATCTGCATTTTGCGTACCAGTCAGATTAGCAGGTGTATCAAGAGCAATCAACCTACCATGATCGATAATGGCAACGCGATCCGCCAGACGTTCGGCTTCATCCATCAAATGGGTAGTAAGTAGAACAGTAACCCCATTGTTCTTTAAATCACGTATAATCTCCCAGGTGGTCAGACGTGCCTGTGGATCCATACCAGCAGTTGGCTCGTCCATAAAGACCAACTCAGGCTTACCAACCAGTGCTACAGCCAAAGCTAGACGGCGTTTTTGCCCACCAGAGAGCCGACGACAACGTACTTTTGCAGCACTCGTCAGACCAACACGCTCCATTAATGTATTAATATTTTGTGGTCGTCTATAATAGCCTGCAAAGAGACACAGAACCTCACGCGCCGTCAAAGCTGGATAAAGACCATCCTGCTGTAACACCACTCCAATACGTGGCTTGAGAACCTGGGCTTGACGAACGGGGTCCAGCCCAAATATACGCACAGTTCCCTCATCTGGTGTACGATAGCCTTCCAATGTTTCGACTGTTGTTGTTTTTCCAGCCCCATTTGGTCCAAGCAGAGCAAAGATCTCACCACGTTGTACAGTAAATTGCAAATGATCAACGACTCGATTTGAGCCATAAATCTTGCTAAAGTTGTCAACAACGATGGCATCACTCTCCTGGATCTGTTTCCGGACTTGCTTATTCTCTTGCTGTCTAATATTCATTTTTTACCTATATGTCCGCAGACATCAACACTCCTTAGTGAGATGAGAGATCGCAGAAAATTCCTTCCCCCTAACAGTACAGCACTTTTGCGCCGCTGACAAGTTTTTTCTCTGGCAGCCTAAAACTTTTTTACTCTTTCATACGTGACTCTAACAGAGATAAACTCTTCTCCCAAGGCAGAATAGAGAAATATCATTAACGATAGCTAATTGAAAGTAGTAACTAAAGGAGGCATCATTATGTTAAGTAGTATCCTCTGGGCAGCTATAGTAGCTCTTGTTATTCTTTGGCTTCTAGGAGT
This sequence comes from uncultured Ktedonobacterales bacterium, assembly GCA_966427955.1. Lineage (GTDB taxonomy): Bacteria > Chloroflexota > Ktedonobacteria > Ktedonobacterales > Ktedonobacteraceae > DASYAN01. Next base: position 4,013 of record CBJMBI010000131.1, on the reverse strand, counting down.
TATTGTTGTTCACATCTCTAGCGGACTTATTCATCTCCTACTCCTAGCAGCAGCTATCATCTTGATCTACAATGTGATCATGAGTGGCCGCACACGTCGCACTTTATAGATCAAAATCTTGTATCATATCAAAAATGAGAGGGGAGGGGAGAAAAAACTAATCATCTGATTAACTCTAGGAGAGAAATACCCTCTCTCCTAGTTATTGGTACAGTTGTGCTGGGAAAAAAGATTTGACGCTCCTCAATTCTAGGTGTTACACTATTAAGAAATTATTTGTGGTCGTACTTGTATTCTAGAAAGATCGAAACACTGTCAATAGTTCTTAACTTGTCCCTGTAGAACTATTCCAGTACACGTCTGACGTGTGCTGGTCTTTTTTTAAGGAGGGTACCTCAAATCATGGCACTGGCACACAACTCGGATGCTTTTGCTCACAAGTTTGCCAAAGAAGGTCTGACTTTTGATGATGTCCTGATTATTCCTGCCGCATCTTCGGTTTTACCTCGTGATGTTTCCACACAAACACGTTTCACACGCACCATTACTCTGCATCTGCCCATTGCTAGTGCCGCAATGGACACAGTAACAGAAGCAAGGATGGCAATTGCCCTGGCACGCGAAGGTGGTATCGGAGTTATTCATTGTAATTTATCCATTGAGGAGCAAGCTGAGGAGGTCGATAAGGTCAAGCGTTCAGAGTCAGGCATGATTACTGATCCAATTACTTTAGAGGCCGAGGCCTCATTACAGGAAGCACTAAGCGCCATGGAACGCTTCCATATTTCTGGTATTCCAATCACCAAGAATGGGAAGCTAGTGGGAATTCTTACCAACCGAGACATTCGTTTTGAGACTGACATGACCCGTCCCATTTCTGAGTTGATGACGCATGAAAATCTCATAACTGTCCCGGTAGGAACAACCCTGGAACAAGCACGAGAAATCCTTCATCGCTACAAAGTCGAAAAACTTCCCGTAGTAGACGAGCATGGTATGCTTAAAGGTCTTATTACCATGAAGGATATTCAGAAAAAGATCCTTTACCCTCATGCTGCTAAAGACGATTATGGACGCTTGCGTGTTGCCGCAGCTATTGGCGTTGGCCCTGACTGTCTTGATCGTTGCGCCGCCCTTGTTGAAGAGGGAGTTGATGCTCTCGTAGCAGATACCTCCCATGGTCACTCACAAATGGTGATTGAGGCAGTAGCACGTATCAGCAAGACCTTTGGAAAGAAGGTGCAAGTAGTTGCCGGTAACGTTGTAACTGCCGAAGCAACGGAAGCACTCATCGAAGCTGGAGCAGATGCAGTGAAAGTCGGTATCGGAGCAGGTTCCATTTGCACAACACGTGTTATTTCTGGTGTGGGCATGCCCCAGATCACCGCCATTTATGAGTGTGCTGTTGTGGCACGCAAACATGGTATACCAATTATCGGTGATGGAGGCGTTCAATATTCAGGCGATATTGCTAAAGCCATTGCAGCCGGTGCTGATACGGTGATGCTTGGCAGTTTGCTAGCGGGCGTCGATGAAAGCCCAGGCGAACTGATCATTTCCCATGGTGAGCGTTTTAAAGATTACCGAGGTATGGGATCGATTGGTGCCATGAAACAGCGCCGCTACAGTAAGCATCGCTACTTCCAGGGAGATATGGACGAGTCCCATCTCATTGCAGAAGGGATTGAAGCACGCGTACCCTATAAAGGTCAGCTAGGCCCACTAGTCTTCCAGATGGTTGGTGGTCTACGTCAGGCCATGGGCTATGCAGGAGCATCAACGATTCAGGAGATGCAGGAGAACACACGTCTGGTACGTATTACTAATGCAGGCCTGCGTGAAAGCCATCCACATGATGTGATGATCACCAAAGAAGCACCAAATTACGGTACGAAGCTGCATCGCTAATAGCAATATTAGCCAGCTTTTTCCACCAGCAGAGAAAGAGGACACTGAACCGAAATTGAAAAAATTGAAAGAAGATTGGGAAACTCTTAGCCAAGATGTCTCATATCATTGCGTCTCTTTACCCCATACGCTACAATAACAAGGATATCAGGTTTAAGCGTTCCTGGTAAAAACGCAGCTAGCGATTGGCAGAAGAGTCAGGGACCCGATTCTGTAAAGCGGTACAGGCTTGTCGAGGTCGTCGTGCCATTCGATAGGCTCACCTGACCAGACTCAGCCACTAGTCTTCTTTGGAAGGTTGATGGGGCTACGTTAGAAGCGAATCCATAGGTACCAGAGGGTACGAAGAAGGCTCACTATTGTCTCTGCCTCAACCCTCTACTCTATGGTTGCAGGTGAAACAGATGTACAAGGGGGGTAGAAAGGGATGAGAGTGGACCTACAAGTTAGTACTTACAGCAGCAAACCGCTCTCTAACATTGTCGAGGCGCACATTACCCGGGAAACCGGAGTGTCCGCAAGGGCAATCAAAAGGTGCTACAGCTCTTTTTGCCTATCAGTGCCTTTCTTTCCTCCCGCACCTGATATCTGGGCGGGTCTCCAGAAAGGTTTTCTATGAAAAGAAAGGGGCGGCGTTTTCATTCGCTTGATCGCGACATACCCCATGCCTAAACACAGGGAACTCCACGCCGCAATACGAGCAGTATGGTCGACCTAAAACAAACGTTGAGCCGCTTCTTAGCCATTCCAGGTGTGCGTCAGGCTATTCTGGTAGGAAGGGATGGCTTGATGATCGAGGGAGTGACTCGCGAAAGCAAAGAAGATATGGAAGCGGTTGGAGCCATTACGACTACTGGCTTATCTACAGCAGAAGCATTAGCCCAGGAAATTTCACGGGGGAGTGTAGTTGGCGTGATCATGGAATACGAACATGGTCTAGTAAGCATAGATCCTTTGGGAGAATTTGCTCTGATGGTAACTCTCTTGGATAATGCATCGAGTCTTGGTCGCGTACGCCATTTGGTCAAAGCGAGCCGCAATGAAATTCTTGAAGCTCTGGATATAGCTTAGGTCAAGAGGGTTCTGTCTTCCATCCTAATGCCAGACCTGTATACGGAGAGGGGCGCCGCGTCCATGGAACAGCTGACAAATCTTGTTATTTCCGATCGTGATCTTGCAACCATTTCATCTGTATTGACGAGATTGATGAATGATACTAATGCTGCCTCTATCATGTTGATTGATAAAAGTGGTCAGGTTGTTGCTGTACAGGGTACTCATACCAGACGCAATGCAACAACTCTGGGAGCATTGCTTGCTGGTGTCTTCTCTTCTTCCCGTGAAGTTGCTAAGTTGCTAGACGAAAAGGATTTCCGCAATATTTTCCAACAAGGAGTTCAGCAAAACATCTATACGTCAATGGTCGAAGAGCAATGGCTCCTAGTAATTATCTTCGATCGTTCGACTCATATTGGTCTGGTCAAAGTTCTTTCAAAAAAAGCCTCTGATGAATTAGGGCGCATTTTGGAGCGTGTGCGCAATGATACGACAAGGGCAAAATCTTCAGTGCTTAATCTGCAATTTCGCTCCTCCGTTGAGGATACTATTGATCTGCTCTTCCGCGATTAGAGGACTATTCTATTTATGGCTCTCATCAATATTGCTTCTCATGAGATCCACTGTAAGATTGTCTATTACGGCATCGGCTACTGTGGTAAAACAACAAATCTACAGTACGTGCATAAGAGCATTACCCCCAATGCCCGCGGGGAGATGCTCTCGATTGCAACTGAAACAGAGCGTACTCTGTTCTTTGATTTCTTGCCTCTAGATCTTGGTACGGTACATGGCTTCCGTACACGTTTTCATCTTTATACTGTTCCTGGCCAGATACTCTATGAGCGCACCCGTCTAGCGGTATTAAACGGGGCTGATGGGATTGTCTTTGTTGTTGATTCACAAGCTGAGAAGTTTGAAGAGAATGTGCAAAGTATTGCAGAGTTAGATATGCATATGCGCCGTATCGGTAAGGATATGAATACGTTTCCTTTGATTATGCAGTGGAATAAACGCGATATGCCCAATGCCCTTCCAGTGGGAGTCCT
>CBJMBI010000130.1:0-8893 GCA_966427955.1 uncultured Ktedonobacterales bacterium | reverse complement strand
GCCTGACGGTAGCGATGGTCAGTAACATCACCAGCAGCAAAGACTCCAGGGATATTAGTCATTGTATGTTCAACGGGGATAATATAACCTGCTGCGTCTAGATTAATAATGCCTTTGAAGAGGTCAGTATTTGGGTGATGTCCAATAGCTAGGAAAACACCTTGCACCTGTAGTTTTTGCTCATCGCCAGTCCGTACATTACGGATTTGTACACCAGTAACTTCGTTGTCACCGAGGATGTTTACGACTTCAGATTCCATGATAAAGCTGATTTTAGGGTTGTTATGTGCACGGTCCTGCATGATTTTGCTGGCACGTAGAGTATCTCGGCGATGAATCACCGTCACATGATTGACATAGCGCGTCAAGAAGATTGCCTCTTCCATTGCCGTATCACCACCACCGATGACAACGACATCTTTGCCTTTGAAGAAGAACCCATCACAGGTCGCACAGGCTGTTACACCCCTGCCCTGTAAGCGTTTCTCATTGGGTAACCCGAGCCATTTAGCACTAGCTCCAGTGGCAATAATAATGCTCTGGGATTGGTATTCTGCTGTATCTGTCCTAACGGTAAAGGGACGCTTTGAAAAATCAACTGAGATGACATCCTCAGGCACTAATTCTGCACCAAAACGTGCCGCCTGTTTCTCGAATTTTTCCATCATATCTGGACCAAGGATACCATCTTCAAAGCCAGGATAGTTCTCGACTTCGCTGGTCAACATCAACTGTCCACCTGATTGGTAGCCCTGGAGTACAAGTACGGAGAGATCAGCACGTGCTGCGTAGATAGCAGCGGTATAGCCTGCAGGGCCAGAGCCGATGATAATCACACCATAAACTTTTGCCATAGATTAATAGTTCCTCACTCACCTTGTTATGACTGCATTGTACCTCTGGACCCTTGAACTAATCTGAGCAGGCAAGAACCTTGCCGTCTTATCCAGAGATTACAGTATTCTATTTTCTGCTTAATGCTAACATCTGAAGTGACTGTTTTATGCCCTAGCGGAATTGAGCCTGATCTCTACAAGCTGGACAGAGACAGCACTAAAAGTTGGGGGGAATTAGATCGGATACGCTTGCTCCATCTTTTGCTTCCATGGTATAATAAGCGCAAATGTCATTGTATCCAACCACAGTTCATGGTTGAGGTTGACGTTTCCAACGCTTCTCGTTATCCAGGAGGTGTTGAGAGGTTTTGAGCGTTCCCATTCAAAACGCTCATTTGTAAAGGATACAGAGCATCAAGAAAGGGGATGCGACGCTTCTCCCAACTCCACATATGGAATGGGGTTCTGCGTTGCGAAAAACTAATGATTGAACAGAACCAGCAATCAGCAACTGAGACAGGTGTCATTACAATGACTTCCGCTGCAGAGAACAAGGTTCGAGAACTACTCAAGCAAGAGAATGATCCTACTTTGGGTCTGCGCATCTTTGTAGCTGGAGGCGGTTGTTCTGGTCTTCAGTACGGGATGACTCTTGATGAAGAGCAAGAGGGCGATACTGTGATTTCTATTGGGGACTTCAAAGTTTTTGTTGATGATATGAGCCTAGGCTATATTACTGGAAGCGAAGTCGATTATGTCGATAGTTTGATGGGCGCCGGCTTTACTGTGAACAATCCTAATGCTGTCTCATCTTGCGGCTGTGGGCATTCCTTCAAGACAGCCAATGATAGTGGCGAGGCAAGAGGTTGCGGTTGTAGCCACTAAAAACTGAAGTTTGAAGACACCATAACATAACTATAGATAAAAAGAGTTTCCCTGAAACGTATTCTCTCAGGAGAAACTCTTTTTGATTTTTATGCTTGCCTATTTCATTGGAAACAAAGGCAACCACAGGATTGTTCTCAATAAAGGGACAGGTGAAAAATACAGCCTAGTCGAGAAAGGATTTGTGATCATGAGCAATTTACGAAATATGCCTGAATCCTACTGGAAGGAAAAACTGACACCTGAACAGTATCAGGTCTGTCGCCTCAAGGGAACGGAGCGCGCATTTAGTGGGGCTCTCTATAATAACCATCAAACGGGGATGTACGAGTGTGTAGCCTGTGGACAGCCACTTTTCTCTTCAGAGAACAAGTTTGATTCCGGGACAGGATGGCCAAGTTTTGATAACCCCGTTGACTCCGCTCATCTGGAACTACACGAAGACCGTTCGCACTTCATGGTACGTACAGAGGTGGTATGCAAAAACTGTGGTGCTCACTTAGGACATGTCTTTGAAGATGGTCCACGAGAAACCACAGGGAAGCGCTATTGCATCAATTCAGTTGCATTGAACTTCCGCCCACTATCTGCAAATGACGAGCGAGACAAGACCCAGAATGGAAAACAAGACCAACAAGTCTAATAGGCGAACGGGGAAGCTTTATTCCCCTTCGCCATTATCCTCAAAATCATCACTGAAACTACGTTTTCCGTTAGTCTCACGCTGCTTTCTGAGCATTTCTTCAACATTACGGATCACACTATCAGCACTGGGAAGCGGACCAGTACCAATAGGTCGGTCGAGGTTTATTCTCTCTTCATCCTCATACTCATCATCTTCATCGCTGCCATTTGCAAGCTGCTCTTCTAACTTGCGCACATAGGCACTCGCTTCTGGATCACGTGCGACTAGAGCAGAGACTTGCTCTTCAAAGCGGAGAGCCTCCGATTGAATTTTGCTCAAATCTAGCCCAAGAGACAGAAAGGCATTGATATGTGTGAGCAAGGCCGCTGTCACTTTGACATTGGGTGTAGCAGCGAGATAATGGGGAGCAGCAGCCCAGAGAGTTGCCGAAGGAATGTTCATGCGTTGACAGGCCTCATGCAGCACACCGACCATGCCTGTTGGACCCTCATAACGCGAGTTGTGGATGTCGATCTCTCGCAAACGTTCTAACATTGCACTATTAGATGATGAACCCGTAATAGGAACAACGATAGAGTGTGGAACATCAGCTAGCAGTGATCCGAGGAAGACTACTTCTGACACAGAGAAATGACTGCATATCTCCAGAAATGCCTTACTGAATGTTTGCCACTTGAGTTGTGGCTCAACACCAGTAAAGAGGATCACATCACGCTCAAGATCTTCCAGACGCAAGGCCAGAAATTGATTGCTCGGCCAAACAATGGTGCGCTGCATGCCCTCATTCCATTTGACTATCGGTCTAGTTTCGGTAAAGACGAAAAAATCTTCAGGCTCAATCTCAGCAATCTTCTCTGACTTCCAGAGGTCAATAAGAAATTTGATAGCGGAGGTGGCGGCATCTGCGGCATCGCTCCAACCTCCAAAGGCCGCTATCACAACTGGGTCACGTAACTCTAACTGCTCGTAATATTGTATAGGCAACATACTAATACCTCTTAATCTGCTGTTCCTCAAGCAAATGTATGGTACCATTCTAGCACATCACAACAATCTCTACAGAGGAGATCACATATCAAGCCGTTTGCTATCGTCTGCTTGCATCATCAGAACTATTGACACTGCTTGCCAGCCACCCTATACTCGCAGATATGGAAGCTTCTAATATTGCAGTCATCTATCAAGATCATCACCTGCTTCTCGTTAATAAGCCAGCCGGGGTGGTGATCCATCCAACTTATAAGCATAGTAGTGGGACACTGTGGGACGCCTTGTTGGCCTACACACAGCAATTGGGTCAGGATGATTGGGAACCACCAGAGCTGCCTGATGATCCACAGTGGGCTGGCGCTCCTGCTGATATACAAGTTATGTTGCGCAATACGCGCACCGCACGTCTCTGGAAAGAGGAAGGACTTCTGCCACGTCCCTGTCTGCTCCATCGCTTGGATAAAGATACCTCGGGCATTGTAGCGCTGGCACGCACTGAACGCTCACGACGACATCTGGTTAAACAGTTTGAAGCGCATACACTTGTAAAACGCTATTTGGCTGTTGTCAAACAGGGAAGTCCCGCTTGGACACGCCCATGTTCATCTTTTACAGTCACGCAACAACTAGCAGATGGACAGAGACAGCCTGCTGATGCTTCGTTTGTACTAACAGGCCCCATAGGAAGCGAATTTCTGCTTGATGGACCATTACGACGCGATCCCGACGATCGCCGCCGCTGCATTGTTAGGTCCGATGGACAATCAGCTACCACTCTTGTGAGAGTGCTAGCAGTTGAGCGTGACTATGCATTGCTAGATGTCCGTCCCGTCACAGGGCGCATACACCAAATACGTGCACACCTTGCGGCACTAGGTTATGCCATTGTAGGAGATCAAACTTATGGCCTTCCTACTACTGGAATATCGGCAACGACTTTAAAGCGCCAGTTTCTCCATGCCTATAGTCTGACCTTACGACGCTATCCTGATAATAAGCTGTGTACATTTGTGGCACCTCTAGCTAGCGATCTGCAAGCATGGATTGCAAATGCAGACCTTAATTTATTTCATGGTCAGGTTACAAGACTCTAGATATTCCTCTGGATTTGTGCTACCATGCCACAGTAGAGCGAGCTAAGACTATTCCTCGCCAGGATGCACAGAAGCATGCACGATCGCACTGGTCAACAATTAGGTAACTATCGTTTGCTCCACCTGCTCGGACAGGGAGGGTTTGCAAATGTTTACTTGGGTGAACATATCCATCTCAATACTCGAGCTGCCGTCAAAGTGTTGCATGAGCAACTGGAAGCGCAGGCCTTGGAGAAATTTCTTAAGGAAGCACAGACTATTGCAACCCTCAAGCATCCCCATATTTTACGAGTGCTAGAGTGTGGGATGGATGACTCTACACCCTTCCTGGTCATGGAATATGCTCCAGGCGGCACTTTACGAAAGAAACATCCCCATGGCTCAATTGTTCCTCTCTCGACAGTGGTATCGTATGTGAAGCAAGTGACAGCAGCTCTTCAGTATGCTCATGATCAACAGCTTGTACACCGCGACGTAAAACCAGAGAATATGTTAGTAGAAGCCCAAGGCTCTATTGTGCTGGGTGACTTTGGTATTGCAATTCCGGTCTATAATACCCAAACGTTCAGTACGCAAGAAGTTGGGGGAACCCCCTATTATATGGCACCGGAACAATGTCGGGGGAAAGCGCGTCAGGCCAGTGATCAATATGCATTGGCTGTAGTGGTGTATGAGTGGCTATGCGGTATATTACCTTTTTATGGGGCAAGTGCTATCGAAATAGCAATGCGGCATCTCATGGACCCCCCGCCTTCATTGCAAGAAAGAATTGTTGGCATTCCGGTAGAAGTTGAACAAGTTGTGTTGAAAGCGCTGGCCAAAGACCCTCACGATCGCTTCCCTAATGTCCTGGAGTTCGCCCAAGCCCTGGAACAGGCCTCCCGCTCAAAGAAGTCAGCAATAGCAGTTTTACCTCTGGCAATTCTCCTGTCTCAACAGGAAAGCAACTCTCTTCATCAGCCAATAGTCCCTCAGGAATCTGGAATGATGCCAGAATCGACCCGATCACCAAAGCCTCTTGTACAAGCTTCACCTGCTCCCGGAACACTCCTCTCAACTTATTATGGTCATTCCAATGCTCTTGGCTGGGTACAACAGTCATCAAATGGCACGCCCATTGTCCCAGTAGAAAAAAGAGAGATGGTGCAAGCATGGCATCCAGCTATGGAAAAGCAAGTCTTGACTCCACAAAGTTACTCCAAGTATGTATCTGCGGTTGCATGGTCTCCCGATGGCAAATATATTGCCTCTGGAGGATGGGATAAGGTGGTACAGATTTGGGATGCAAAAACAAACCAACTAATTAGCGCTTGTAAGGGTCATTCCAGATTTGTGTTTGCTGTCACATGGTCTCCTGATGGCACACGCATTGCCTCTGGAAGTACTGATAGGACAGTGCGAGTGTGGAATGCTAATACCGGCGAACTGGTCAGAACCTATAGTAATCATAACAACTTTGTGTTCGCCGTCGCATGGTCTCCCGATGGCACACATATTGCCTCTGGAGGAGGAGATAAAGTAGTCCAAGTGTGGGATGCTAATACAGGCGAATCTATCAGCGTTTATAGTGATCATTCCGACGGAGTCAGTGTGGTAGCTTGGTCTCCCGACGGGACACGTATCGCCTCTGGAAGTCATGATAAGACGGTGCGGGTATGGGATGTAACCACAGGGAAATGTATGTGCACCTATAGTCATCATTCCAACGTGGTACTAACTCTAGCATGGTCACCCAATGGTACACATATCGCTTCGACAGGCATAGATGGAACTGTACACATCTGGGATGCAACTACAGGCAAGCAGGTTTACACCTATAATCGTCATTGTCAGGTAGTCTATGTAGTCGCATGGTCTCCCGATGGCACACGTATCGCTTCGGGAAGTGGGGATAAAACTGCGCAGATCTGGGAGGCGACCACGGGAAAGCATATCCTGACTTATAGCGGTCATTCTGATAGTGTCAACGCCCTCGCATGGTCGCCTGATAGCACACAGATTGCTTCGGGAAGTAAGGATGGGACAGTTCAAGTATGGCAAACGTAAACTCTGGCAATCCTAAACATGGGAAACGTAACTCCCTCATGCTGCGATCAATACAAGTGCACACTTGTTCCACTAACCAAAGAACTCTTTGGTGCAGTTACTGAAGTCGAAAGGTAGCGCTCCGCCCAAAGCTGGAACATTAATAATTGCCAGAGCTTATGCGCATGATCACGCTTCACGGACAGATGCTCATCAATCAAGGACTGAACATAGACAGGATCAAAGATTCCTTGCTGACGTAGCCGCGTTGGAGCAAGCGCATCAAGCATAAGTCTACGCAAATCAGTCCGTAACCAGTTCTTGTAAGGAATATTAAAACCAAGTTTGGGACGATGGAGCACCTGACGTGGAAGTAACCCATCCATGGCACATTTCAGTAAGTATTTACCCGATATGCCCCGTAGTCTCATGGCTATAGGAAGACGAGCTGCAAACTCTACAAGCGTGTAATCTAGAAATGGACCCCGTACTTCCAGAGAAACGGCCATACTCATACGGTCGACTTTGTAGAGAATATCATCAGGCAGGTACTGCTTAATGTCAGCATATTGCTGCTGATCGAGAGAATGCGAACTGTTACTTGCAGCAAAGAGTGCAAGAATGCGAGAATCCATGGCATGCAAATCCATGTTCTCTGACACGGTTAACAGAGCAGCCAATTCTTCACTACGCCAGAAAGTTTGCCACCGCCTATGTTGCATCTCTGGCGGCAAACAAGCTCCATCCAGGAAGCGGCGAACAATATTACGCAGTCCCTTCTTTTGAGTAGATGGGGGAATATATGCAGCGAGGGAACTCAGTCGTTGCCGTATGCCACTTGGGAGATTATCAATAGAGGCTGCGGCAATCTTGTGAGCACGATACCAGTCATAGCCAGCGAAGAGTTCATCGCCTCCATCTCCTCCCAGCGCGACTGTTACATATTGCCGAGCCATACGGGAGACCAGATAGGTTGGCAATGCTGAAGCATCAGCAAACGGCTCGTCTAGATAGTCCGCCACAGACTGAATAAGATCGTTAGCATCGGGCCTGAGTATTTCCACATGATGATCTGTGTCAAAGTGACGAGCAACAACTTGGGCATAATCAAGCTCACTGAATGTTTCTTCTTCAAAACCAACACTGAACGTTTTTGGTCTCTCACTACTGACCTGAGTCATCAGAGCAACAACACTACTTGAATCGATACCTCCACTAAGAAAAACCCCCAGTGGAACATCACTGATCAGACGGCGTGCAACAGCAGCCTTGAGTAGAGAACGCATCTCATACACATAGTCATCAACCGATTTTTTTTCTCGTTCCACAGCTTGAAACTGCACATCCCAATACTGATGTGGTCGCCAGTCCATAGTAGCACGCCCTTGGGCTGAACCATCCAAGCATATCTGCAAACAATGACCTGCAGGTAATTTCTCAATACCACTGAAGATAGATTCAGGAGCCGGAATATACTCATAGAGTAGGTAGGATTGCAGCGCCTGGACATTTAACTGCCGCGGTACCCAGGGAAGAGTCAGTAACGCTTTCAGCTCTGAACTCCAGGCAAAATATGTCCCGTTGCTCCAGTAATAGAGCGGTTTCACACCCAAACGATCACGAGCAATAAAGACAGATCTCTTGTGGCTATCCCAAATAGCAAAAGCAAACATCCCATTCAAGTACTGGAGACATTCAGTTCCCCACTGTTCATAGGCATGGATGATCACTTCGCTATCCGAGCATGAGCGAAAATGATGCCCTGCTTGCTCTAACACAGGAACCAACTCCCGAAAGTTGTAGATCTCGCCATTAAAGATCAGCCAGATCCTCCCATCCTCGTTTGTCATAGGCTGGTGTCCTGCTGGAGTAAGATCTAGGATAGCCAGACGGCAAAACCCAAGACCTATAGCCGAAGCACAAAAATATCCTTCATCATCGGGGCCACGATGTCTCTGGGCCGCAACCATCTGATGCAAGAGATGCTCATTGATAGTATTTTCACCATCCAAACTCAAAATTCCATAGATGCCACACACAACACTACTTCCCTTTCTCTCATAGTTCAGCCTCCAATGCTAAACCAAGCGCCAAGGCTCTCGTATTCGCCATTTTCACGTAGACAAACCGACTTGCGCATTGGCTTTATAAGGCACTAGCAAGCGGAGGGTATTTACTATCAATATATCAATAGTTCAAAAAGGATCAGGGGCCTTCCTTTCACTCGACTGAACTTTGATGGGCTACTGCAGGGGAAGCAGAAAAATAGGGAGATCTGGTTGTCTTGTGTCCATGTCACCATTTGACTTTGGTTTCAAGTGATGTTTTCAACATCTTGTTTTATCAACCCGCCGCGTAAAACCCCCTGCTTTAGCTGTGGGGTGAGATTCGGCGTTCCTTTTTTGGGGCTTGGGCAC
>CBJMBI010000129.1:0-8932 GCA_966427955.1 uncultured Ktedonobacterales bacterium | reverse complement strand
CTGAAACCTTGAAGGAATTATTGCCAACGTTTAAGGATATTGATACGATTGGCATTGTTGTGCGTGCGCTTGATAGAGATGCTTTCCCTATCTTTACCCGCGTTTGCGCAGAAGGGATTACGGACCCGGCAGTGTTTGTGGAACGCTTCTTAGAGATTGAAGCGTCAGAACGTATGCATGTTAGGAACTGCATGCTTTCAGATGTCCGACAAAGTCTCGCCATCGTTTTATTCCCTTTGCCTCCCTATATTATTGAGTTATTACGGCCCGTTCTGAACAGAAAGCTTTCCTTTAACACGACAGAACATGTGCCAGTTCATATTCAACGGGATAAATTTCCACTCCTTGATTATGAAAAATACCAGCAATTGTTTAGTAGCGCACATGGTATACATTCTCTTGTTCTGGATGGGCAGCGCTCTCAGAAAACGCTGACGATACGTCCCAATGCGGCAAGCCTTTTAGAACTTTTGCGGAGTAAATCTTTGAAGCGCGTCTATTTTCATAAAATCCCTCACCTTCCACACGGAGAGCGATTTGTCACGATAGATATTGCGGACTATGAGATTGAGATGCACAACATCTAAGCATGCGTGATTGTTTGAGAAAAGGGAGGTCAGCTTGATGGTAATGACTTATGTGTTGCTGGGTATTATTCTGCTGAATTTTGTCTTACTTACCAAAGGTGTACTCAAAACGGAAGTCGGTATGACTGTGACGGCTATTATAGCCATTATCCTGGCGGGACCGATTGACGGAGTGAGAGCGTTACAACAGGGGTTCGAAGAATTTGCCAGAATCGCCGTTCTCTTCACGGCGATTGCCGTACCTGCTCATATGCTGATCCGAAGTGCAGCTCTGCATAAGTTGGGCATGATCGTGGGTGAAGCGCTTGGCAAGGTGACGACACGATCGAAAGTAGATCCCGTTTTTGCAGTCATATCAGTTTCCTTAGGAATGACTTATATCTTGGCTGCACTCTTTCATAACACAACAAGCATCGTGCTTTCTGTTACTTTGACAACGTTGTTATGTAAAAGCTACCGGATACCAGTCATTCCAACTCTGTCCGGTGAGCTAGTAGCATCAAATTTAGGAGGGTTTAGTACCCGTTGGGGAGATACCCCGAACATCGTGGAGGCCCAAACATGGGGCCTCAATCACAGTGCCTTTTTCTCACAGATATTACCTGTTAATATCGGTGTGATGGTATTGTTAATTCTTTTCGTATACATACTTGTAAAGTTCCACGCAAAGAAAAGCGGGATCAAAAGAATTAGTCCTACAAACGCAACATATGCAATGATTGAGTTTCGTTCTGCCAGAAGAGACACAATGATTGACAAAAGGTTGTTCTTCTTTGGAGTTACGGGCATCGCAATTGCGGTAATGGGTTCACTCCTCTTTCCCACGTATGAAATTCTTATTGCTGCATTTGCGATAGCTTATTGCACGATAGGAGATTACAGTGAACATCGTTCCGAAACGATCTTCACCCTTGGGATCGAGACCTATGCCACACTTATATCTATCTTTATCCTGGCTCAAGTGATGGCTCATGCGCATATCGGAGTTGGACAACAATTGCAAGATATCCTGAAAGCCAACAAAGCCAGCGTTCCGAGCATCATTCTCTTATCCTACTTGGGAACATTATTTACAGAAGCTGCTTCATGGGCCACGGCAGCTTCTCCTATCGTACATGCTTTAGATAGTTCATCAAGAGCTGCGTGGGCGCTAGGAGCGGGCATTTGTGCGGGAAGCTCCAGTCTCATTACCGCAGCTACCGCGGGGATGCTTCTGTTAGTAGAAACCGCCGGAAACGATCGAGAGGAGAAAATGACCTTTGGAAAGTATCTTTTTACGGGTTTGTGTTTTAGTTCGATCATGGTCATATATTACATCATAGTGTTAACCACAGTTCTGTGATTTTACTGAAAGGCTGCCCATCCCCTAAAAGGCGCGGATTGGGTTCCTGACTGACGGATGTGACATCGCCCCACGTCTTTAGACGTGGGGTTCCGATTCTCACAAGTAGGCATTCCTGTTTCATGGGACATCGTGTACAAGTGAACTTGGTTTTATACTTTTATATCTATTGATATTAAATATCTACATATTTGCTTCAATACCATTTGTACTATCTTGTTGGAATATTTTACATTTTTCAGTATTATAAATATTGTAGCGATTCAGGAAGGATCTAAAGATCAATCATCCTCTTGTTAAAGTGTACGAAGAGCATGTAGACCTAACGAATTGGATTTGCTCTTTTTTCTTCCTCGTTTCCCGCTATAAGCGGCGTCAGTTAATTATCTGAGTTGTCGTCATTTGACGACGTTTTGAAAGGAAGGATTTTAAATGGAGAATCATATTACACACGTCAGGAAAAACACAGCATATAGTCAGCTCTCTGCTGAGAAGCAACCTCTCCTATCTGCAAATTCCCCTTGTCTAACCGAGCTGACGGATGCAGATCTAGAGTCCGTATATGGAGGTAGAGGCAACGTAGGTGTTTTAGCAGATCTAGGAAATATGGGTATTATTGGATCATTATTAAATCCAAATGGCCTAGGAAATCCAGAAAATCCAGGGGCCTCAAATTTGCCAAAGAGTTCAACTAATCCAGGAGTTTTAAATCCTTCTTAACAAGGATTTGAAACTTTAGTAAGATCAAGGACCCGCTGCAAGCTACCGGACTCCATCTTAGCCCGAGTAGATAGGCGGGTTTTTTCATGAATTTTTGTATTTTATACCTGATTAGAGCGTCGCTGGTGGATAGCACAAATAGCTGGAGAGTATTAGAAACGTTCACTGAAACTATTGCGAACCATATGCAAGGATACTGATGCTCCATTTTTCCCTGGCCAAACACAAGAATATGTGAGATATAATAAGGGCGATGCTATTTTTTTGCTCTACAGAGGAGAATGTGTTATGACTATCCAG
The DNA here is from genome assembly GCA_966427955.1 of uncultured Ktedonobacterales bacterium. Taxonomy (GTDB): domain Bacteria; phylum Chloroflexota; class Ktedonobacteria; order Ktedonobacterales; family Ktedonobacteraceae; genus DASYAN01. The sequence continues at coordinate 5,983 of CBJMBI010000129.1, read as the reverse complement.
ACCATTAACCCAGCAACAGAAGAGATACTGGAAACATTTGAAGTATACAGTCATGAACAGATTAACGAAGCACTCAACCAGGCTCATGAGGCTTTTCTTTCATGGAGGTCTCTAGCATTTGAGGAACGTGCCAAGTATCTCTTCAATGTTGCGCAGCACCTGCGGGCTCGCAAGAGCGAACTGGCACGAATTGCCGTCTTAGAGATGGGTAAAACCATCGTCGAAGCAGAGGCTGAGGTTGAGAAATGTGCCTGGAACTGTGAGTATTTTGCCGAAAACGCCCAGCGGTTTCTTGAAGATGAGCGTGTTGCCTCTAATGCAACTGAAAGTTATATCGCATTCCGTCCCCTCGGAGTAATCCTCGCAATTATGCCTTGGAATTTTCCCTACTGGCAAGTTTTCCGCTTTGTTGCTCCTGCCTTAATGGCTGGCAATACTGCAGTACTTAAACATGCTTCTAATGTTTCGCGTGTAGCCCTTGAGATCGAGCGTATAATGCTGGAGGCGGGCTTGCCAAGGGGAATATTTAGAACAGTGCTTGTTCATGGCTCGGAGGTCTCTCGACTGATCAAAGATAGGCGCATTGCTGCAGTCACGCTTACTGGCAGTGAGGCAGCAGGCATCTCGGTAGCCGCAGCTAGTGGTCAGGCGTTGAAGAAGCATGTATTGGAACTGGGAGGCTCAGATGCCTTTATCGTTTTGGAGGATGCAAATCTAGATGAGGCGGCGAGAGTAGCGGTCACAGCACGTTTCCAGAACAATGGGCAGAGCTGTATCGCTGCCAAGCGCTTTATCGTTGTTGAGCGGGTTGCCAAAGAATTTGAGCGGAAGTTTGTTGAGAATGCATCAAAGCTCCGTGTGGGTAATCCACTTGACTACGAGACTCAAATTGGGCCACTTGCACGTAGAGACCTACGTGATACTCTTCATGAGCAGGTGCAAGCGTCTGTGAAGATGGGAGCACAGATATTGCTTGGTGGCAAGCCCCTAGAAGGGAGAGGCTATTTCTATGCTCCCACGATTGTGACTGATGTAACTTCCGAGATGCCGATGTTCCGTGAAGAAACGTTTGGGCCTGCTGCGGCAATCATTCATGCTTGCAATGTTGATCATGCTATAGAGTTAGCCAACGACTCAAAGTATGGTCTGAGTTGTAACCTTTGGACATGCGATGTTGAGAGAGCCCATAAATTAGCTGCACGCATAGAGGCAGGTGGTTGCTTTATAAACGGAATGAGTGCTTCTGACCCTCGTCTTCCCTTCGGCGGGATTAAACAGAGCGGATATGGCCGAGAACTTTCTGCTTTTGGTATTCGCGAGTTTGTCAATATACAGACTGTTTGGATTGGTCCTAAAGTAGATAAAGCAGCATTTGGGGCAAGATCGGTATAGCAGAAAATGAGGTCTTGCCCTTTCCTCCATTTTCCCCTTCTCCTAAACAAGAAATATGCTCTTATCGGCTGCCAGTCCTTCTAGTTGTTAGAGAGATAGAAGGATCGATCTACTTTCTTGAGAAGACATTTGGTGTAGACCCCATAATAGGCAGCCTGAATGATTGATTTGGATGCCTTAGTATAATAAATATAGGTGTTCCGATTGAAAACTAAAAAGTTAAATCTTGTATAGAAGTTTCCTTGGACATTTAAATAGTAATATCCAAGGAAGGTGCATTGTAGCTACATTACAACATTTAGTTATGGAACTTTGGCGTTGTTCTTCGGACACTATAGATCAACAAATTTTATCACCTGAAAAAGGAAAGGATTCACACAAAAATGAAAATTGTACCTACTTGGAAAAAAGCTGCTTCTCGCCGGAGTCGCACTGCTGAGACACAAATTCTGTTATCTACAAACCTCATCGGTGGAAGCGAACTAACAGATGGAGATCTGGAAGGGGTTCACGGTGGCAATGCTGGCATCCTAACTGGCAATCTTAATAACAACCATATTAACGTCCTTAATGGTCATAACTCTATTCTCAACAACGTTGGCATTCTTGGTGTTGGTAACTCTGGCTGTTCCAGTGATTCATCTTGCAATCCGGGATCTGACTATAGATACGAACATCAGTGCTAAAGGTTGTCCTCAGGTTAGATCATAAGTATCTCAGTTGCCATTATCTATGCATCGTCTGAGGGGCACGAAGAGATATCTGAGGAATAAACATTGCAAGGTAAGGATTGGTCTTGGAGAAAGAAGGTCAGGTAACGCAGTTCCTGACCTCTTTATCCCATAACCTGTGTATAGAGTTTGCAGATAGTGATTGTTGCTTCTTGATCCCCAATATATTTGGCCAGCTGGCTATGATAGCTATCCACACGCTTCAAGCGAGCATCAATAAAGGCATGTTTTGAGATGCCAAGAGCAAAACCTGTTGGACCGCGTTTCATTGCCTCATACTCTTCGACGATTTTCTGGCATAGTTCTTTAACCTCACTTTCAATCATCACGAAATCGCTCCTTATCTGGCAAAAAACCAATACATAGGCATATATCCCCATTCTTGGTTTAGTATTCTCATCTAATGAACATAAACCCTGCTATTTTGTCGAGCGGGCTATCGCTAACTCTTGCCAAAAAGCCCCTTCTGTAGAACAGAATCATGCACAGGAGGGGCATTGCTCTTGCTTGATTATCGGATAGGTTGCGTTGTAGTTGGTGTAGGCGGTTTGATGAATAGCACACCAGCAGTAACAACAGCAATCATACCCAGCAAATAGAGCCAGGAGCCTACACCCCAAATGTTGAGGCGTCCCAGATCTAGAATGAAGTGAAAAAAAATACCAAAGCCTCCAATGGCAATTAACCGGGTATACCAGGTTTGAGGCTGGCTGGTCAAAGACTTGACGACGCGTTGAATCGTTGGATTAGTCGAGGATTTGAACCATTGTTCCCCAAACTGCAAGAGAATGACAATAGCCAGGGCTGCCAGTGCAATAATCCAATCGAGCCAGTATCTTCCGCCTATTGCGTATCCTGACTCAGAAAGGTTACTACTAGATATCCCTGATAATGAAAATGAGATTGTATAGTAAGGAAGGAAGAAAGCAATAATAGCTAAAATAGCACCAATACCAGCTATGATATTACGATAATCAACTGAAATAGAAGCACTTTGTGGATAAGGTGACTGTTGATAGGGTGATTGCTGGTAAGGTATCTGCTGCTGATAAGCTCCCTGCTGATAACCACTTTGCTGAAATGGAGATGGGTAGCCACCACCTTGTTGAAATGGTGGTTGGGGTGGTTGATGCGGTTGCTGATTGCTATAAGGCAGCATATTTGGTGAGGGTGGATAACCACTATACGGTATGTTGTCTGTGCCCTGATTGGGATATTGGCTGTGTTGAGTAGGATCATTCTGTCCCTGGTTTGGATACTGGTACATGAAGCTGTACACCTCTCTCTTATCTGCTATGGTGAACCAAGAATGTTTGGGGTGTCATCTTCTAAAGTATATCCGAAAAGAGAGTGAAATGGTAGTACATTGTGGGTGAATAGTTAAAAAGAGGCACATGGAAAAGAGAAAGCAATTAAGCCCTTTCCCCTGTGCCAGACTTCTACTTGGCCTGCTAGCGAACTTTCTCCTTTAAGAAAGAGACTGCTAGTGGCCATGCTTCGGCTGCTGCTTTTTCATTACCCATTCCGTGTGTTGGGTTGACAAAAGCATGACCTGCATCGTATAGCTTAACAGTGAAATCCTTGCCTGCTTCTTGATATAATCGCTCGATTTTCTCTACCTGGGCCAGTGGAATACTCTGATCTTGTCTACCATAAATGGCGAGCACTGGGGCATTAACCTTTGCCACTTCTTCTGGTGTAGGATCATAGCTGCCACCGTAGAAGGATACAGCAGCAGCCAGATTAGGATAACGAGCGGCCACGGTGTAGGTTAAGAAGCCACCAATGCAGAACCCGATCAGCCCAAGTTTCTTCGGCTGCACATTGGGCATCTCTTTAACGGTTTCCAATGTGGTGACGATCTCATCTACAACCTGGTCAAGATTGTTTCTGAGCCCCATCATCAGAGGCATAGCCTCATTAGGCTCAGTTGCAATCTTACCGTGATAGAGATCAGGAACGGCAACGATGAATCCTTCTGCCGCCAGTTTCTGGGCAACATTGAGAATATGTGGTTCTAGTCCCCACCATTCTTGGATCAAGACAACCCCTGGATGTTTGGCATCGTCGTCGGGTTGTATAACGAAAGCACTACCCTTGATGCCTTTGACCTGCAAATCTAGCTGTGATCTGCGTAGAACTGCCATACACAACTCCTTTATCTTTGGCGAAATATTGTAGAATTTTTAGAATGTTTCTCTCTCTGTATACGAGAAGAACACAAAGAGGTGATACAGCCTCATGCTCATCTCTCTGAAAGAGAGTATCTGTTCTTGCCAGAAGCATTATTATATAATATCATCGGCATGATTTCCTGCATTCTCTTCTATACTTTCTTGGCTCTTGCGGCGCAAGCGGGAGAGCGGATGGGGTTTGATGGCCACTATGCTGAGAAAGAACAACACAATGGCCATCAGTATGCTAACAATACTATAAGCAAGCCAAGGAGCAATATGTATATTTCCAATAATATAAGGGGCATAAATGGCTGTGTTAGTTCCACTGTTATTATTATAGCTGCCGAGTCCTAAGATGAAATAAAGCCATTCCATTCCTGAGGAAGCAGGAGATGTGCTGCTAAGTGCTACCATGGGATTCCAGAGCAACAGTATTCTAGAGTGGATGGATTGATTAGCGAAGAGATTTACATTTTCTGAGGAGAGCATAACCAAAAAAAGAGTTGACGGGAGTAATGCCCACAAAAGGCTACTGGTATAGGCAATGGCTGTCGATACAGTTGGGCGTTGAAATAGTGTTGAGCAGAATAAACCTAGTGCACCTAAGAGTAAAGTACTTGCAATAAGCACTGTTACTGAATTGATGATCTGTGAGAGAGAAACACCTCCCAAGAAAAGGACAAGGCTGAAAAATGGTATGGAGCCAAAGATAACTAATAATGAGTTTGTTAATCCAGAGATAAATTTGCTAGCTATCAATGAAAATGCAGAAATTCCTGAGCATATCAGTATATCAAATGTCTGATGTTGTTTCTCGCTATTAATAATACTAGATGTAAAAGAAGGAATAGTGAATATGAGAAACATAAGCTGTGCTGTAGTGAGCAATTGATAGAGGCTGGCTCCTGCACTGTTTAGTCCCGTACCACTGAGGGTGTCGTCGCTGCTATTTGTATTGAGTGAGAGCCAACATAACAAACCCATCAGGCATAGATAGAAGATGAGAGTCCAGATCGTGCGTTCGCGACGCAAGGAGACACGCATTTCTTTGGTGAGAAGGGTTAGAAAGGGAATAAACCGAATTTTTCTGAGCATCTTGTTTCTCTGCTTTCCTAATAAGCTTATCCTGTAAGGGGAATTAGGCTCCTGATCTCAATAGAGGAGTTTTGGGATCTCTCTTTAATAAGGGGTACGTGGTAGGCAATGAGTTTGTGACTTTGGCACTCCATGAAGCCCATGCAGAAGGGAAAGAAATTGCTGTGAATTTCGACTATACAATGGCGCAAAATAGTGTGAGTAATGCCTTCTCTTTTCTCTCTCTGGAGTAATAACCTGCAAAATCCTTGACAATTGAAAAAGAACATGTTATAACTTGGAACGAAGCAAAAATACAACAGCATAGTGCAGAAAGCTTTGACAGGACGAGTAGCGGTGTCTCAGCGTACTCAGAGAGCGAGCAGTTGGTGGAAAGCTCGTGTACCTGCTCCGTGAAAAAGACCCTGGAGCTGCAAGAAGAAGTTGCCTAAAAGGGTTTTGATGCTCATAATAGGGATAAAAGCTCGTTTAGGATTGGAAGAAATAAATTTGCCGGATGCCTCCGTTATTAGGTAAGAGTATGTTATATACTCACTGAGGTTGTTGTCGTGAGACAGCAACGAATGAAGGTGGTAACACGAGAGCAAT
>CBJMBI010000128.1:0-8946 GCA_966427955.1 uncultured Ktedonobacterales bacterium | reverse complement strand
CTGCCTTCCGATGCAAGACAAAGAAACGTCAGCAGAAACAAGAGAGATACAGATAGTCCATCATCTTTTCCCTTAAAGGCGAACCTATTATGTTGCCATCAGAAATAGCTTCCGCTGCACCGGAACAATCCCTTTCGCATGAACAGTGGTGACAATCAGCCAGGACCCAGCCATGGGAAATTGCAGATGGGCGATATATTTGCCCTGCCCAACCGATTTGAGTTGATGCTCTTTGTCTTGCATATCCATCGTTGTCATATTGGTATACGAGATAACAGAAGCATTATTAATAGGAATACCCCCAGCATCAGTGAGATGTAAGCTCACTGTGACCACTTGTCGCACTTTTGGAGATGGGTGATCAAGCGACAACTGGATTAAAGCAGGTATATCCCTTTGAAAGAGAACAGCAAATGTTAATACGCTTACACATGTGAAAACCAATACTAACCAGAAAAAGAATCGTATGCGCATGACGGGCTTTCTCCGCAAGAACCAGTGCTATTGGCTTATATACGAGGGACATAGACAGATATCTTCCAATTATATTTCAGGCAAGCATGAACACACATGCAGCCTCAAAAATGCTCGTTCAACAGCATAGATCAGTCTTTCTACACTGTCTATCAGGAAAAATACCGATTTTTTACCTTAAGGTGTTTCTTTATGGGTACATGATCCACACAACACCCAAGAGCAAGAAGGCAATTCCAATAATACGTTTTAAATATTCACCAGCAGGTATTTCTTTCTCCACTAACACAACTCCTGTCAACAAAACTATAGATACTAGATTGCTCATTCCTATGCCAAACATCACAAGCATTATTGCCCAACACGATCCAATACAAGAAAGACCATACCGCCAGCCTAACAGCCAGGGTGATTGAGATTGATCTATACAACCATGCCACTGACTACGACATTGAGAGAGGCACTGGCGTTTGAGTGTGCTCCATTGATATGCCGCTGCCACAAGACATAAAGTTCCACCAATCCATCTAGAATGCTGAGAGAACCACTCCCAATGGTTAACCGTAAAATGGATCAACGTATCCCCCACAAAAGTGATAAAGGCAAAGAGTGTCCACATGCCAGCATAAGCCGCAATAAATGCCCCCTGAATAGCCCATATCGGCCTTGACATCCGGTCTATGGCAGCAAGGATAACAAGTATTGAGAGGATTGACGGAAGCATCATAGCCACTATCATGAGTTGCCACGCAAGCAAGAAGAAGAGAAGGGCAAGCCACCAAGGCAAATGGCTGGTTCTGAGCAGAAAGTCATGATCAAGCAAATAGGTCTGTTTTGTCGCAAAAGCAATGAGGATAATTCCCCAGGCAAGCACAACTAAGCTCCATGGCCCAAGAAAAGCACTCCAAGAATAGGCAAGAGGTTCTTTCTTGGTCTCCCTTCCAAACGTTGTCTTTGTTGGAAGCAAGAAGCAACCTCCTTCCTCTGAATACAGAGATGGGGAGTAAGCAGCAGTAAAATAGCACTACGGTATCAATGCAATGCGCCCAAAGATACAAGGCATTGCATGAGTCAACAAAATAAATACTTTGGCGTATAACTTATCCGTTTCTAGCGTACCTGACGAAGTGACGGTTTGTCAAGGAGTATAAATACTTAGGGTGAAAGCTGTAAAGCACCACCTTGAGTATCCTCTTCTGCCTATTTTTAGCGAGACAGTATCTCATTGACAGGTTCTCTTTGGTTATGCTATGCTTGCTGAGCAATTACCGATACACAGTATCATTATTTATTGAGAGGAATTCTTATGGCAATAGCGAAAAGAGTGGCTCTTCTGCTCTCTTTTACTCTTTTTATTGGGATCTACATAAGCGCCTGCAGCTCCTCAGCATCTCCCACTAACTCGAGTTCGTCTAAGACTATCAATGTCGTGGCAGCCGAGAACTTTTATGGAGATATGGTCAAACAATTGGGTGGCGGCTCTGTTTCAGTTACTAGCATCCTCTCCGATCCCAACGTGGATCCACACGAGTATCAGTCCAATTTCCAGGATACCAAGGCAATCAGCAATGCAGATCTGGTGATCAAGAATGGTGATGGCTATGATAGCTGGATTGACCAACTGCTTTCAGCACAACCCAATACACATCGGGTTGTGCTTACGGGCGCAGATATCGCCGATCACAAACTGCCAGATAATCCACATGTTTGGTATGGTATTGACAATGTTCAGACCATTGCAAAGGCTATCACTGCTACATTGAAAAAGTTGGATAGCACTGATGCTTCAACTTTTGACAAGAATCTCACCACCTTTTTGAATTCATTGAACACCATTCAAGAGAAGATCACTAGTCTCAAGGCTAAGTATAATGGCACTCCTGTTGAGCTGACGGAAACGATCTATCTCTACCAGACACAGCCCATCGGCCTTAACGTGCTTACGCCACTTGAGTTTGAGAAAGCAATTGCTGAGGGCAATGATCCACCAGCTGACACTGTGACGACAGCCAATGATCAGGTGTCCAAGAAGCTGATCAAGGTCCTGATCTCCAATGAGCAAACCATTACACCAATCACTACAAATCTACAAACTGTGGCCAAGAGTTTGAATATTCCGATTGTGCCAATTACTGAGACCATGCCTCCTGGTAAGACATATCAGACGTGGATGATGGATCAGCTAAACACGCTACAGCAGGCCTTAGCAACTGCCACAGGAAAGTAGAAATAGTTTGTCTAAGACTAGTGAAGTGGAGGGAATCCAGCAAAGATGACTCCACTTCTTATCTTTCTATTTGACAATACAATTCACTAACACAACAATATTGCTCTTCATGATGAGACTCAAATTGAATAGTCGTGTGCCCAATCTGATACTTTTTCAAGAGCATAGCTTCAAGCATCTGGAGAATAGAGGTACTTTGGCTTGGCGGTAGATCATCAATCAGTGCATGACAGGACAATGCACATATGCCATTACCAATACTCCATACATGCAGATCATGAATATCTATCACGCCCGCAATACTTTTCATATCATCTATTAAGATTGGCATATCGATATTTTTTGGTGTAGCTTCAAGGAGGATATCAATCGTCTCTTGCAGGATATGCCAAGCCCCAAAAGCGATTAGAGCAGCAATGCCAATAGAGAGTAATGGGTCAACAGGAGTCCAGTGCGTCAGAAGAACAATGAGACCTGCAATGATCACGCCTACACTTGCCGCTACATCTCCAAAAACATGCAGCGCAGCAGCCTTTACATTAAGATTATTATGCTCTTTGTGCAAACCAAAGCCGATATAGAGATTCACTATAATACCTATTCCTGCAGATAGAAACATGACCAGGGGCTGAATTGGTTCAGGATGCAGGACCCGTTGAACTGCTTCCCAGACAATGGCAAGGACAACAAAAATCAAGGTCAGTGCATTGACAAGGGCGGCGAGGATACCAACCCGGTGGTAGCCGAAGGTCTTGCGAGCATTAGCAGGTCGTTCTGCTTGGACCGTAGCGAACCAAGCCAAGCCAAGTGCAAAAATGTCGGTGAGGACGTGGCCAGCATCTGAGAGGAGTGCCAGGGAATGCGAGATAATACCTCCCATGAGTTCAGCTAGAAGAATAATGATGGTTAGAAAGAAGGCCAGACGCAGCGTTTGTTTTGCCATTCCGTGTGAATGCCCATGATCTCTATGGTTATGATCTACATGATCATGGTCTACATGGTCATAGTTCATAGAAAACCTTTCTGGAGACTCGCCTCCTTCGAGGAGGCGGGAGGAAAGAAAAGCACCGAGAGACGAGCCCAAACCGACGCCTTTTTCTTTTTGTCCTTTCGGACACTCCGGTTTCCCGGGTAATATTTGCCTCAACAATGTTAGGAAGCGGTTTGTGAGTCAACCTAATATCACCATCGTTTGGAATTTTGAAAGCTTGTGCTTACTCAAATTTTACAGCCGAAAAAGGGAAATGTCAATGCTTTTTACGCAACTAAAGTATAATATCAGTTAATGAGACAGTGTATACTTAATTATTGATACACTGTACATTTAAATACTCATCTACAGATAGATGGGAGCAATGTTAACCTGAGATCTGCCGAAGGGAGAAAATGATGATCAATACATTTTTCAGCACGATACTGAAGCTTGTTGAGCAGCTTCGTATCAAGATTGGTTTAATAGCAACTACTTGCATAGTATTTTCATTAGCAGCTTCTAGCGAGAATACGGGTATTCTTCTTTATTGGAAAGTATTGCGTGAGAAAAATTCATCTTTGCCAATTTGGTATCTTTTGCCTGCTACAGTTGCATTCGCTTTCTATGGCGTCATGTTTGCGCTACAGCCAGAAGAGAATGCCTCTTTTGGGAGAAATGGATATCTCTACGCGGCATTTTTCGTTGGTTTTAACCTGCTGTGGGCAATAATCTTTGACCACTATGTTCCTAACCTGCGGGATAAAGTAGTTGTTGGAATGATTGCAGTTACTTTGCTCGTAGGCATCTTTTGGCCCTAGGAAAGATGCTCTCCAAGGATATTTGCAAGACTTTTTTCCTCTCTCTCATCATTATTCAGCTTTTGAGAACAGGAAAGCCATGCTACTATCCCTGAGAATCTTGACAAAAGTGGCAGGAATATATATAATACCAATAAATCCTAGTTTCCAAGTCAGGATTAAAAAGATCCTTGGATACTCTGCCTGTACAGCCATTATCAAAGGTCATATTATCTCGGCACTAGCCGAGCGGACCAAAATTGGTCTCAGTTTAGCCATGCTGACAAAATGGCTCCCTGCAAGGGGATCATTTCGGCAGAGGTTTATCCCTTGCCCCAGCCCCTAGAAAGGAAGACCTGTTCCCTTCCCATGCTTCAAAGCATGGCTATCCACAGGTCACAGTTTGCAATGAGTCAAGCATTTGAATTAGAACCAGGTACATATACCGCTGGATTCCATGTACCCGAAAACTATACTTATAAGTCCGAAAAAGGGCTGAGCCGAAAGGTTGTCGAACAAATCTCCGAGATGAAGGGCGAGCCCAGTTGGATGAGGCAGTTCCGCCTCAAAAGCTTGGAACTCTTCGAGAAACGTCCAATGCCAACTTGGGGGGCTGATCTCTCAGGCATTAATTTCGACGATATTTATTACTACATTAAACCCATTCCACAGCAAGGTAAGACCTGGGAAGACATCCCTTCTGAGATTAAGGATACATTCGACCGCCTGGGTATCCCACAGGCCGAGCAGAAGTATCTGGCAGGCGTGACAGCACAATATGAAAGTGAAGCAGTCTATCATAAAGTACGTGAGGACCTTGAAAAGTTAGGAGTGATCTTTACGGATATGGATACAGCCCTGCGCGAGTATCCCGACATTGTGAAAGAACACTTTGGGACGGTCATTCCGGCATCTGATAATAAGTTTGCTTCACTCAATAGCGCCGTATGGAGTGGTGGTAGCTTTGTTTATGTACCGGCTAATGTACGTGTTGAAATTCCATTACAAGCATACTTCCGCATCAACGCAAAAAATATGGGGCAATTTGAGCGCACGCTGATTATTGCTGAACCAGGGTCTTACGTTCATTATGTTGAGGGATGCACAGCACCAAGTTATTCAAGTGATAGCTTACATAGCGCGGTTGTTGAGATTAAAGTGCTAGAAGGTGCCCGCGTCCGCTATACAACGATCCAGAACTGGTCGAAGAATGTGTACAATCTGGTCACGAAGCGTGCTGCTGCCTACCGTGATGCAACAATGGAATGGGTTGATGGCAATTTAGGCTCCAAGGTGACGATGAAGTATCCAGCCGTCCTCTTGATGGAGCCCGGTGCCCGCGGTGACATCCTCTCGGTAGCGTTCGCTAACAATGGGATGCACCAGGATGCAGGCGCAAAGGTAACGCACCTTGCACCACACACCACATCGCAAATCCTCTCCAAGTCGGTTTCTAAGGGTACAGGACGCGCCTCATATCGCGGTCTGGTCCGCATTAATCCAGGTGCACATCACACCAAGTCTAGTGTCCGCTGTGATGCACTCTTGCTTGATGAGGATGCTCGTACCGATACATATCCAACCATTCGCGTCGAAGAGAACCAGACTGAGATTGGTCATGAGGCAACTGTCTCTAAGGTTGGCGAGGATCAACTCTTCTACCTGATGAGTCGCGGCCTTGATGAGTCCGAGGCCTACTCACTGATTGTCAATGGCTTCATTGAGCCAATCACAAAAGAATTGCCAATGGAATATGCAGTTGAGTTGAATCGTCTGATTCAGTTGGAGATGTCTGGTAGCGTGGGCTAATTCTAAGAATTAGCTAAAAGTGAAATCAGGTAATACAAGCAAGTATTGTATTACCTGATTTCTTTATTGAAAGAAAAGCTGAGGTTTAAAAGTAGCATCAAGAAGGAAACAATTGCCCATACACCATCGCTTTTTTCCTAGATACTCCACAGTTGATACGAATAGCAGATCCCTCGATGAAGGGACTATTCAGCCCCCTATGTTATTAAAGCATAGCCAAACCGTCTCTCTCAAATATAGAGCGAATATCCAATTCTATCAATATCTAGAGAGAACAACGTATGCAAGGAAAACTTCACCATTATAACATTACAACAACTTTAGCCAAAAAATATTCACATTCAACGTATCTTGCCTCTTCCATCGATGAGTCTGAGCAGCAAGTTATTCTCATCATGTACTCTTCATCTCTTTTCTCTTCTGTAAAGGAACAAAAGACTTTCTTACAGAAAGCTCAGCTCCTCAAAGAATTGCAACATCCGCATATCTTATCTCTTTTACATTTTGCTATAGAAGAAAAGCAACCCTTTATTGTGCGCGAACACCTTCCCAACGGGTCTTTACGCAGCCATCTCAAGCAGCTCTCATCTCGGCAGCTCGAGTTATACGATGCCCTTCACATTGTGCTCCAAGTAGGAGAAGCCCTCGCTTATGCTCATCAACACCACATTTTTCATGGCAATCTCAAGCCCGAGAATATTCTTTTCGATGCCAATGGTCAAGCTGTCTTGACAGACTTCCATCTTGTCAGCCGCAAGGATGCAATCATCCGCGACCAGACTTCCGAAGAGTATGCCTTTTGTTATATGGCTCCAGAGCAATTTGCGGGAACAACAGATGCTGGAAGTGATCAATATGCCCTGGGTTGCCTCACCTACGAACTGATCACGGGACAGGTTCCTTTCACTACTCAGAGTCTGGCTTCCATGATGGGACAACCTAACTATGTCCCGCCTATCCCACCCTCTGAGCATGTAGCTAATCTACCTCCTTCTCTTGAAGCTGCTATACTCAAGGCTCTGGCCAAAGATCCTACTGAGCGTTTTTTTGATTTCTCCTTGTTCTTAGAAGTGATCCGATCCATTTTGTCACCACAGCCATTCTCCACCTTTTCACATTCTACAACCTCTCACAATCGGAATGCTACCTCCTATCCTAAGCATCCACTAAAAGTACATCCTGTTTTTTCATCATTCTTTTCGTCTGTTACCTCTTCTTGGCCTACGCCAGAGACCTCTGAAACAGCAGCCTCTCCCAATGACGCGCACGATCTTGTAGATTCTACTGCTATTTCCTTAGGATATTCTAATTCTAAAGTAACATCTATTAACTTGATTGATAATTTATTCAATAATCTGCTTGCTGATCCCTTGCCCGCTAATTCTTCTCTAGAGCAAGAGCATACAGAGTCCTCTATCAACCGTGGAGATGAAGCACATAAGCTTGAAGTAGAAAAGATGACGGTATCATCGTTAAGCTCTAATGGAAGAGAGATCTCTCTGAAAAGCAAAACACAGCGCAACAGAAGAACAAACTTCTGGTTGGTACCTCTTGGCTTCATAATTCTGGCCCTTGTCATTGCAGCTTGGAACAATAAGACTGCTTTTCTTCCAGTGGAGAAAAGTACACCTAACGCGCTCGTTCACCAAAATCCGACCCAAGCCGCAGTACAGAGTCTTATCCCAATAGCTAAACCTAATCCTTCCAATACTGCGGCAACACAAACTCAAGTGTCCAGCCCCTCCACTACCCCAACTACACAACCTCCAATGCCCAATCCTTCTGCTATTTCGACCAGCTCTCATCTAACGCCTTCTTCCTCCTTTACCCCAAAACCTACTCCTACCCCCACACCTACACTCCAGACAACGACAATCGATGATAGTGTTACGGGAACTGACCTTAACCAATTTAACTATGTTGGCAGTGGCTGGCAACATGGACAACAATGCCCAGGCCCCAATTGCCATGGCACCCCTCCCTATAACAATACCAACAGCTGGGATATTCAGACAAACGACTATGTGACAGTCCGCTTTAATGGCATTCAGATAAAATTATATGCAATAATCGACGTACCGCATGGTATCGGAGCCGTTTCTATCGATGGAGGCACAGAGACCATGGTTGACTTTTATTCGAGTACACGTGAAGGTAATCAACTGGCCTGGACTAGTCCGACGTTGCCAGCAGGTACACATACTTTTAAGTTGCGGGTTACTGGCAATAAGAACCCTAACGCTTCTAATACGGCTGTTGTTCCTGATCGCGTTGATATCCTTGGCTAAGTACAGAAATGCCAAAAACATGGGTCAGTTCAAGCGCACACTGCTTTTTTCTACCTTCCATGTTATCAAAGCATAGGCAAATCGTTCCAAATATAGAGTCAGCATCCAATCCTATCAATATAGAGAGAAGAACATATGCAAGGAAAGCTTCACCACTATAACCTTACAACAACTTTAGCCAAAAAATATTCACATTCAACCTATCTCACCTCATCCATCGATGAGCCTGAGCAGCAAGTTATTCTCATCGTGTACGCTTCATCTCTTTTCTCTTCTGCACAGGAACGGCGGACCTTTTTGCAGAAAGCCCAACGTCTCAAAACACTCCAACATCCACACCTCTTACCCATCCTGGATATGGGCATAGAAGAAAAGCAA
>CBJMBI010000127.1:0-8971 GCA_966427955.1 uncultured Ktedonobacterales bacterium | reverse complement strand
CGATAAACTGCATCACGAACATGAAGACGCTTACTCCCTGAGCAGGTATTGGAGCACCAGGGATAAGCTGATAGCAGGCAAAGATCATGGTAACCCATAGAATAAAATCTACGGTTCTACCTAACAAGCTCTGTAGCCACTCCCAAGCGATAGTAACCCAACTGGAGTCCTTTAGCATATCCTTCCAGGTGTATTCCATTTACTCATCCTTCCTATGATGCAATGCCGTGCTTATCACACACAGCCTTGAGAATGTCCCACTGCTTATTGTTCCACCCTAAACGGTCCTTGATTGCGGAGCGAGTCACTTTCTGGCCGCTCTGTGCAATGGCAAGGGCCACCAGAATAATCGCCTGCTCTTGCTCGGTGGTGAAAGGGATGCCGATGTTCTCACCATGTTCACCGGATTTCGTGAAACTTTCACCGTCTTCACCCCGCTTGTCAAGCGTTTTCACGGCGTTTTCACCTTCCTTTTCACTTTCACCATCCCCCCAGAAGTCAAGTCCATCGTCTTCAAATTTGTGCGTCTTTGGTGAAGGTGAAACGGGCCTATACCGTGGAGTACGGGACATCGCATCTGCAGACGTCCGCTTGTGAAACTTGTGAAGAGTGCTCTGACCTTAATAGTCCACAAAGATCCCGTGCCCTTGTTTGAGTGCACGGACCTTCTCAGCAGAGATAGTGGTGAAATCCTTGTAACGATTGAGGTCATTATCCAGTGTTTGTTTAAAGAGGAAAAGCAGCTCAGGCTGTCCAATGATCTTTTTGTTCGTCTGTGCTATGCGCTGCGTCAAAATGACAGGGAAGAGCCCTAAGCTTCCACCGATTGCGATGGTACGCATATAGGCATTAAGCAGAGCATCACGAGCTTCAGGATCACTGATAATACTATCCTTGACATCCTGCGGCAGATAGCTTTGAGCCTCATCCAAGAAGATCCCACAGAGCTTACGGCTATCGGGATGCTTCCTTTCCCAAGAGAAGACCCCATCAATCAGATGAGCGATGACTCTGGCAACCTCATTCATGTCGTCATAAGAAGTTACATCAAGAATGATCTGGAGGTCCTCCTCGCAGATTGCATAGCCATGTGCCTTGGCATTCTTCGAAGTCGCCTCTCCTTGGCCAAGAATGATAGCATTTGGCAGTGTTTTGATGCAGGACAACCAGTCACCCTTTAGATCAGGTATGAGCATGGGAATATTGAAGCGCCCCAACTCCTCTGCAATAAGCACACCGAGGGTGGTTTTACCTGAACGCCGGATACCACAAATGAAGATAGCCTTTCCGGCGATATCATCAATATCCAGCTGCAGCTTATCAGCAAGATTGACCATCCGATCATTATGCTTTACTGGTCCCATAGGGATGACATCAGGTGCCTCATCCTTGGTTTGCTCCTCGTCATCCTCGTTATCGCCATAGTTAGGTTCAGGAAGCCCCAACAGACGGGCCATTTTTGCCTTAAAGCCATTTCTTGGATCAGTCTCTCTCTCCAAACCGAATAAGCGATGCACAAGCTCAGACGTGGCCTCACTCATGCGCATCGTCTTGTCAGGCGATACAAGGTGCGAAGGCATGCGCCTGCCATAGAGAAGTACGTGCAGAGCGTCATCACTGAAACCTGAAACAGTTCCAACCACAAGAAGACCTCCAAGCACGGTTCCACCATCAAAGTGCGAGACGGCGCACACGATCGCAGTCCCCACAAAAGTGATTCCAGTGATGAACCAGCCCCCGCGTGTCTGGGGGAGAGCATGATGCTTCCCCCGGACTGGCTCAATTTCGCTGTTTTGTCGAACAATCAAATCTTTCTCCATAGCATCACCTTATGCCCTAACCATGGCCAGTGCTTTACGAATGAGATGCAAACCAATGATTGGAAAGAACATCACTGCTGCCGACATGCCTACCGCAAATTCAAGGTGCCCAACCATCACATTAGACGCACCAGGAATAACACCATATTTGTAGTCTGAGGCAAAGTTAAAAGCAAACAATGCCCAAGATACAATGAACCAGAAGCGTTGCATGATCCACCCAGACGAGCCAGAAACATCAAGAGCATCGCTGTACCCAACGATAAAAATCCATGTGGCAATTTCTATGATCCATGCAGTGATATCAGCCATGCGCTCAGCAAAAGGCATATCAGAGGTGAGTAAGTCCCACGGTTGCGTAAGGACCGCAAGTTGGGGTTTGAAAGCATCGATAGCAGCAAGCCCTTGGAGATTCGCCTCTGTCGTTTGCAGCTGGATGGTCACACAGAAGAAACCAAACAGGATAGCCAGACCACCGACAACAAACAGCGCAATCGGAGGAATCCAGCCGATATTTCGGCTTGAGGAAACTGTAGAGTCCACAACACGGGAGGTATCTGTATTGCCATATCGTCGACCAGCCATGACTAGACCTCCCTCTGATACAAGGTAAAATCAACAATCCGCTCATCATCCTTGAGAATGGCAACAAAGAGCGCATCAACCATGCACCCTTCCCATTCCAGGATCACAAAACCCAGGCCTTGTTTATCAGAGGTACCGTAGTCAATCTGAACAATCTCAGAGCGACCTGCAAACCAGCGCTCGAAGCGTTCGAGGAACCAGTCAAGATTTGCCTCATCAACCACAAGATGCACACCACAAGAGACGCCCTGGGCAACTGGTTGACGGTCAGCAGGGTTGTACTCATAGGGGACAAGATCTGTAGACATAGAAATGCCTAACCTCCTTTGAACTTTCGTTCTGCTTGCTTGCTATGAGGCTAGGTCTGAGATTCGACCACAGCCCATAGCTAGGCAGTATGAAGTGGACACGACGACGAGAGGGCACAACTGGCCTGTCAACAACTCGAATCAGAGATGAATCCGTTCTTTCTTGAGTAAGCTTCAAAAATCCAACCAGGGAAAATTTCTTCGAACAAACGTGCTACACACTCCACAGACCTAAAAAGCTCAATACTGCCTTGTACTCTGCTTCGTCCGTTGTTTCTCTCAATCCTGTCACTTCTGCATGATAAGCAACATCTGTATGACACCAGCAACGAATATCACTGCAGTATGGATTACTGGCTGTATGCTCATCATTAGAGGATATTTGCTCTCCTTCGTTCCTCGAGGTAGAATAAAACCGTAGCATGTTTCGACCTCCAACGTCGTCATGCTCAGCCCGAATGGTTCTGATTCAACCATCCGGGCATTCATTTTTTGCTCTGCAAACCAACTCCTACAAAACGCGCTACCGTCCATGCTTCACGCGCTTGCCGCTCAACGTGTGCTTCTCATCGCCATTGTTGGGGTCACGAACTGGCAAGTCGCGTTGCTTCCAACAGCGAGCATCCAATCCGGCCATGCGCCGCTTCGTCGCCATTAATCGTTAGTCGACAAGCACCTTCCTTTTTCAAATAATTACCATCGATATGAATAATTATCATTAAAGTTTATCTTAATTAATCATAACGCACATCGATGATAATTGTCAAGTGGGAAAAGTGTGTTATAATTATCGTGATTAGGAATGAATAGCGAGGTTAATGATATTATGGCTCCAACTGTCAGACTCCTCGATGCTGAGACCAATCGCACATGCTTGACCACCTCGCAAGCCAGGAAACATTCTGATCTCAGCGGGGTGTATCTCGCCCAATTGCTCAGGAAAGGAACAATTGAGGGTTTCAAGATTGACCGCGAATGGTTCATCTATGCCGACTCCTTAGAACAATTCTTAGCAAAGAACCGCAAGCCAGGCCCTAGAGGGCCTCGTAAGCCTTCCTCTGAGGAAACGAGCGGTGCCAGTCCTCAAGGTCAGGCAGAATAGGCACCCGCTTCTCCTCTCAGAGTAGTCTACTTGGGAATACAGGGAAGAAAAGACCTTTCTTGAAACATTCAGGGACAAATTCAAGTGCTACAGAAGACATGTCATCAAAACGGGGAATGTTGAAACATGAAAGAGTATGGAGCATTTCTTTCTAATCTCCGTAGCAGTGCCAATCTGTCCTTAGATGGGCTTGCGCGGTTGGTTGGGACGAGTAAAAGTACCCTTTCCCGCTTAGAAAATGATGAGATTGCGCAACCGTTCAGAGGAACGACACGCAAGCTCGTTCTCTCTCTTGCTCAGGTGCTTTGTACATCCAGGCGAGAAACCGAGCGTTACCTTGAATTAGCAGGCATCGACCGGTCATTACTCACTGATCTGGAAGAAATTCAATTAGGCTTTGTGCCCCGCATTGCTCCCGGATCACCGGATGAAGAGACTCAACTTGAACGGCTAGCACACATCTACAAGGAACTTTTGGGACAATTAGAGGCGAAAGAAGCTGAGATGGGGATAAGCAGTTCACCGCCCAATCTCAAGCTCAAAATCCAAGAGTACGCCAACATCTCGCAAGAAATCGAGAGAAGGCTTGACATCCTACAGAACGGGCAAGAACCAGGGAAACTGCACGATCTACACGCAATTCGGGTACACTATGCAGAGGCCTTAGAAGGGAAAATTGTTGTGGGACATCAGTACGGTGAAGAGTTAAACACAGATATTATCAAATATAGTCTCTACTCGCTTGCATCATCAAATGCTCGTTGGTTGATGCAGCTTGCTGACGTAGAACGTTTTGCTGTTGATGATTGCATCATTCTTACCAACAGCAGGAACTTCCAAGGATGGAACCCGAAGGAGATTCAAACGACAGTTCTTAGCACACGCCTGCCTATTCCTGATGATCTGGAAAAACTGAAGCAAGAGAAGCTTCCCACCATTGAGAAGGATTACTTTAACTCCTCTCACTACCGATTGGTCTCATTTACGCCCTCATTCAGTGACCTGGATCAACTGGAAGTGACCCTTGCACCTCTCGGATTTCATGAGTACTACAGCATCACTCCGTTCTTTGACGAGCCGCTTTTAACAGCATTGGACGGTACAAAAGTCTCTCTTCGTCAGAAATATGGCAACACAGCACTCACATACAGTTCAACAGATCGAGGAACGTGCCTTATCCCTGCACCTGTGAGCATCCAGTGCGTCGTCGTCACAGCAGATCAGCAAATTGTCCTCATGCGACGTTCTTCCTCTGTGGCTTTCTATCCGAACCACTGGTCAGCCTCGTTTGAAGAAACCATGAATGCGCCTGGACTCAACCGAAAGGGACAGCCCTCACGCTCCGACGATGCTGATTTCTTTGCAGGCGCTCTCCGAGGACTTGAAGAAGAACTTGCCGTTCCTCAGAATGCGGTCGAGAGCATCAAAGTTCTTTCCTTGAACGTAGAATATCTCACACTCTCAATGGATGTTATCACCGTAATAAAGCTTCGTTTGACAGGCGAGGAGATCAGGGAAAGTTGGATCATTGAGGCATGGGACAGAGATGAAGCATCCAAGTTTGCTCTCCTTCCTGCTCAACTTCCAGTCATCGTCGAGAAGTTGAAGAGGAGGACGCTCTGGCACCCCACTGCTCGCATGCGTCTGATCCAATTCCTCTTTCACACCTATGGAGTGAAAGCGGTAGCATCAGCATTGAAAGCAAAACAACCATCTTAGTCATCTTCACTTCACCCCCCAAGACCTTCCTTCTTCAGGTGGTCGTTTTGGAGGTGAAACCCTGTCATAAAACGCTATAAAAATCAATAAAACGCTCTATTTTCAAACACTCGTTTTCAATACCAAGAAGAACGAATTTCATGAGGCCAAGACAGGCGCAAGAAACTCTTGAAACAGGGAGAAAACACCAATGGAGATGACTCTCACCATACCTGATGCACAATGGCAGGATTTTCGACAATTGGCCGAAGTCGCAGTAGATGCAAAATGAGGGGAACCATGATTGCTGCAGAGCAAGACCAAAGGGATATCACCTATATGGGATGTGTGTTTGCTGTTGTACGCACTGCTGATGGTAACTGTTATATCAGCATCCCTGCACTTTGTGATTCGCTTGGTCTCATCGTTGGTTCTCAAGTGCGAAGGATTAAGCGCAACGAACACCTTCTTGCGGGTCTTCGCCACTTCCAGCTGATGACCAAGGGAGGCGTGCAGCGGGTCAACTGTCTACATGTTGCATGTTTGCAAGCTTGGTTTGATGGTATCCAGGTCGGGTCCCTCAGTAGCGAGGTACAAGAGACACTCTGGCAGCTGCAAACAACGTTGCCTTTTCTGCTCTCTCAGGCCTTTTCGGAGCAGGCAGCGCTTTCAGGCAGTTCTTGCATATCTACGGTACTGCCAGAAGCAAGCCAGAGCAAGGATGTAACCCCAGAGAAGCGCTTTCCTGTGTCCCCTCCGGCTTTCGAGGATATTTCGGTAGAGCGGCAGCGTGCCCTCCTCGCCAATACGCTGCGTTGCAGCCCCGACTCAAAACTAGTTGTGAATGGCTTTGAGGAAGACACAGCCTTTCGGGAATCGTGTCTTGCCAATGGACAGGACTGGTTACAGGATGGCTCGATCTACTACGAAGCTTCAAACAACATCAGGGTATATCTTTCCCATCCCAATGAGACGCTGGATCTTGTCCTGGCCCATGAGCAAATCAAAAAGATAGGGGTCACGACCGTCTTAGTTGCTCGTATTGCGTTGGGACTGTGGAATAGCCGTCGCTATGACCAGAGACTCTCGGAAAACGGCAGCATTGCCATTGCCTTACATGAAATATTGGCGTGGCGTGGCTTGAAAAAGCACACCAAAGCGGTTAGTTCAGGATCAGCAGCCCGCGTGAGTGATGGGTACGATGTGAAATACAAACGGCAGATCTACCGCGACTTTTTTCATCTACAGCGGTGCTACCTGCGGGGAGAATACACTCGTTTTGATAGTCGTGGCCGTCCGCACCAATTTATCGTTGATGGGCCATATATGCGTGTCAGCATTGTCTGGGAGCGTAACCTGTGGGGTGAAGAAGAAATCGCTGGTTTTCTGGTTTCGCCGGGCGACTGGATTACTACCTATGCTGGAACAACCTTTGGCTATTTTGGATTGCTGGATCAAAGAATTTTCCAGCTCCACCCACAACGCGACCAGCTAGCCTTACGAATTGCTCTGTATTTAATCGAGCGCTGGTCACGTCAGGCACAGCAGACCCAACACATTGGCCACCCTTCAGACTACGAGGAACCTATTACCATGCAAGATCTGCTCACTGCCAGTATGATCTCCTTTGATCCAAGAATCTTCCCATTGCGTTTCAAGGAGCGTATTGAGGCAGCTCTCTCTAAGCTCTTTGAGCAGAAAATACTCGGTGACACTCCCCGCTCTGTACCTTATACCCATTCGGAGAAGGCCTGGAGGGAACAGTGGCTTTCGTCTCAATGGATTCTGCTCCCCAGGTTGGATATCGTTACCGAGGCTGTGTCGTCTCTTCCTGCCCCGCTTGCTAGCCTACCGACCGCGAAGCGTGCCAGGACAAAGGGTAGACCGCCGATCAAAGAATAGACTCAATCACCTATAATTTTCCATGGCACCCCCACGCCATTCGGTCGAATACCCCACGCCATTCGGTCGAATTTCCGGACAAAGTCAGGCTTCCCAGGAGATGCTATAGCGACACTCAGCTCCCGAATATATTCTATTGGATGAGCTTGACAAGCTGTTTCTCCATGTAGCAAGGAAATTGCACCCCCACGCCATTCGGTCAAACTTTTGTCCCCAAAGGGTGTGCCATATACATGCGTCTTAGTGCAGGACCACTAGAAATCCTCATCCTTATGAGGTACGATTGCAACATGAAGAAATCAACAAGCATTCGTATAAATGAAGAAGTGAAAGAATTGCTTCTTAAGCTAGCGCAGAAGTGGGGTATTTCCCAAAGCGATGTGCTAGAACTTGTTATCTGGCGTGCTGCCGAACAAAAAAAGTTGTGATAGACGGTGTAGAATGGCTATTCTCGAACAGCCAGCACATACTCTCCTAACGGACAGTTTTGTCTATTGCTTGAATGCTTGTGTACTGTACCTGGGGGCACCAGGGAACGGGTCCTTCTCCGTTGTGGGAAGGGCAAAACGCTTCTGGACTCTACTTTCTGAATAGCGATATGGCAAGCCTCATGATTGAAGGACGAACTCCTGCCTTAGCCATGGGGAGTGTCAGAATGAGAAACGTCAGTTCTGTGACTGCACTGGTGTGAGGATTTGACAACCTTGCCGTAGTGCTTCAGATCAGCAGAACACAGGAATGAGCGGATACATAGTTGAGAAGGGGCTGCAAACCGATAGCCAATGAGCGCGGGAGATCGCGCTGGTGAGCCAGAATGGGAAGGGATACCCCCAGAGGGCAAAAAAGTTGATGCCCACAATACTACGGGTATCCCAAAGAGGTCTATAGAAAAAAGAACTGAGCTTATCAGCACAGCTTCCTTCTTCTCTTGTGTGCATCCGCATGGAAAGGATAGCTTCACGATGTAGTACGAAGCAGCACACCCTTCAATTCTGGAGAGAATTTCTTTTGAATCATTGCAGTGATTCAAAGGGGAACTTGTGTCCTTTCGCGGTAAGCTTTATTGGCTTATTGATAGTATAACATACTCAAAAATTGGTCTCAATGAATACCTGGTTCCTCTCCCCCTTCTCTCCTACTTATCTTGTGGCTTTTCCTACCACACGGCTTTCTGGTGATTGTCCGTGATAGAGCGGTTTTTGCCTTCTCCCATTTTCAGAGAAGGTTGGGAAGCTTTTACTGCTTTTCGTCCCCTGCTCAGTTAGGCCAGAGAAAAGCATGTAATATATTCGTATTTTTGTAGAAATGGGGAAAATCATGGAAACAAAGTGTACAGAGGACTTGCCTCCACAAACCCAAGGTGATCCTTCTCAGGCAGTAAAATTTCCTATAGCCGTTGAGGCTACAACCAACAAGCAAACCCAGACCAGCCAGCGCCCGAACAAATATCTCTATCCCCTATTTGACGGATTTAGCGGAGAGCGCTACCTGGACTCCATTATCCAACACATTCTCCCAAATGCGTTGTCACGTACCTGGAGATATGCGGTCGACTT
>CBJMBI010000126.1:0-9006 GCA_966427955.1 uncultured Ktedonobacterales bacterium | reverse complement strand
AGGCATATGAAGCATATAAAGAGTGCAAAGATGACTATGACAAGCTTCCAACGGCATGTAAAAAGTTAGCAAAGGCCTCTGGGATCCGGGATGATGCAACAAAAGAACAGGCTTTGGCAGAGGAAAAACTTGAGATGGCAGAAAGAAAACTCAGAGATCACTATGAGCCGCTTCTCAAAGCACTCCAGGATGAGCAAATGCGATTTCAAGAGACAAAATGGTCTCTGGATGGTCCCAAAGAGTACAGCGAAGCCATCATGAAGATTCAAGACGAGTATAAAAAGTACGATGAAGCTCTCGAGAAAGTCAAACAGGCAGAGGTGCTCTCTGGCAAGATCAAAGGTGTAATTGATGAGTATAAACACTTGTCTCATGATCAAAAAAAGACACATGAAGAGATTCAGATGACGAAGGAAAGGTTAGCTGAGATCAAAACATATCAACATCTCAAAGAAGATTTGAAGCAAGTACAAAAACAGAAAAAGAAGATTTCTGTTGCAATCGACACAGCATCTCGGGAATTGAGTCAGGCGAAGATGCAGGAAGAAGAGGCGAAAGAATTCAACCGCCTCTTGAAAAAACCAGCCCAGGCAGGGATAGAACTCTACCAAGATCTGGATCGCGTGGGAACATGCCTCATAGAGAAAGAAAAAGAATTAAAGGAGAAGGAAAAGGAATTTTTAAGGCTGCAAAATAGCTTAATAAGGGCGGAAAATGAAGATAATCAGGTAAAAAATAATTTGGAAAACAAGAAAATGGCCCTAGAAAAATTGGAAATGGACTTAGAAAATGTGCTAAAACAGCATGATTCTTTGGAACGCAAAAAAATAGATATTAGAGAGAACCAACTTAGAAATAAGTACAAGAATGATGAAGTTATAAAAGAATTAACATTTTTGCAAGAAAGGATTAGAGAAATAGAAAATGCCAAAGAATATGGCGATTTTGTTGTAGAAAAATATATTAAAGAGTTAAAAGATTTACATACACAAATGCCTATAATTAAAGAATTAGAATATAAAATTATGGAATATTCTAAAATAATACAAAACTATGAAAATGATTCTGATAAAACAACATTGACAGCAAATAGTAAGCAGCATATTGATAAACTTAAAATTACATTAAGAAAGGCTGTTGATGAAATTAAAAATGAAAAAAGAAAAATTGGAAAAATTTCAGAATATACATATAACTTAGATAGATCTATCGAAATAGATATTAGACGCCTAAATCTAGAAAAGAATGAACTAAAGTTTAATATTTATAAAAAAGCTATAATTACACTTTTGGAATCTGCGTTCATGACATGTGCTTATATATTTATCGAGAAAAAATATAAAGAACTTTATGATAATACAATAAAACCTGAACCTTATAGAGCCAGTATTTTGGCTGTCTTTGCTGTAGGGATTAGTAGGCATTTTATGAGAGAATTTGAAAAATATAAAGAAAAAGTTGGAAATATTGATAAAAACATATTAAATAAGAGAAAAGAAACTTTGAAGCAAAAAATAGGAAATTTTGTCTCTCATTGCGATGAAGCAATCAAACTCGGATTAAATCTACAAAATGTGGCAAAAAAGCTCGAAGAATTTGAAAAACAAAGGTACTCTGAGAAAAAGACAAGACTTTTAGAAGGAATTACAAGAGAGATGAGAGCACAAAACGACAAGAAAATTGGCTTGCAATCAAATCTTGAGAGAATAAACCAGGAAATTGCCAGTGAAGAAAGAAACCTCTCATCGAAGAAGCAAAAAAGTCAAACTCTTCAAAATAAATTCAACGATATTTGCCTTGAAACGAAGTGGCTCGCTGAAAAGATCGATGGGCAAAAGAAGAAAAAGGAAAAGGTGTGTAATGAAATAAAAGATCTCAGGTTGTTAGTAGCAAGAGCAATGAGGCTCAAAGAGAAGGTTGCCAATCTTGCGCTAGAAAAAACTGTGCAGCTTTATGGTTTGATCTTACCCGACACAAAGGTTCCCAGAGTTTCCCCAACTCCTCTCAGGACGAAAGGACAAGAGATAGTCACGCATGAGACTCCAAGAGCAATCCAAGAGGTCCCCGTTTTTCCTCGACAGCAGGCGGGTCCCCTTGCACCAGGAGAGCAAGAGAAAGATTTTGCCTCAGAGAGTGACTCCGATGATGAATTTTCGATCCTCTTATAATGATTCTCTAGGAGACTACCTAACAATTAGGTGCCCCTACTTGCAATATGAGGCACCAAGAGACCTCAGTCCAGACGCTCAAGAATCATCGCATTGGCCATGCCGCCGCCTTCGCACATCGTCTGCAATCCATAACGGCCACCTGTACGCTCTAGCTCGTTGAGCAGGAAAGTTGTCAGACGAGCACCGGAAGCTCCTAGGGGATGGCCTATGGCGATGGCACCACCATTCACATTCACTTTTTGCATATCAGCATTGAACTCACGTTGCCAGGCCAATACCACACTAGCGAAAGCTTCATTAATTTCAATCAAGTCTATTTGATCGAGGGTCAGACCTGCTTTGTCAAGCACCTTACGCGTAGCAGGAATAGGGGCAGTCAACATCATGATGGGGTTATCACCCGCCAGAGCGAATGAGAGAAAGCGGGCACGCGGTTTAAACCCGAGACGTTCTGCTGTTGTACGCTCCATGATCAGTACTGCTGCGGCCCCATCACTAATTTGTGAGGAATTGCCTGCTGTGATCAAACCATCTGACTTAAAGGCTGGTTTCAAGTTTGCTAACTTTTCCATGTTCGTGTCAGCACGTATGCCTTCATCATAGTCGAGGGTAAAACTTGTACTGTCTGCATTGAGTGCCCGAATGGGTAGCATCTGTGATTTAAAACGACCTTCTTTTGTTGCCCTTGCTGCTCGTTGGTGGCTTTCCAAGCTGAAGGCATCTAATTCTTCTCGGCTAAGTTTCCACTTTTGTGCAATGAGTTCAGCGCTTATACCCTGAGGAACAAGTTTACCTGTATAGCGTGATGTAAGCAAATTACCAAAGGGTGTGAAAACGTCACCTTGGATAGATGAGCCCATGGGAACTCTGGTCATCGATTCCACACCACCTGCAATGACCATATCGTAGGCACCACTCATGACTCCCTGAGCTGCGAAATGGATCGCTTGTTGGCTAGATCCACATTGACGATCAACAGTAGTCGCTGGAATGGTTTCAGGAAAACCTGCCGCAAGAACGGCATTACGTGCTATATTTAGACTATGTTCTCCTACCTGGCTAACACAACCAATAATCACATCATCAATAAACTCTGCTTTAAATGCATTCCGTTCAACGAGGAAAGAGAGTACTTGGGCCAATAAATCGACTGGATGCCAATCTTTGAGATATCCATTGCGGCGTCCTATTGGGGTGCGAATAGCATCTATGATCACAGCTTCTCGTGTTGTTGCCATGTTACCCTCCTGAGCTTTCTTCTGTTTCGTTCCCTCCTATGAGCTATCTAAATTATACGTCATGGTTAGCAAACAAAACTATATTGCCAGCTAACATTATGAGAAGCTATCATCCTATGCTAGAAGTTGCCCTTCTTATTCTCTCTTCACGAGAACTGCAAAGCTACCGAGCAGTGTAAGCTAGCTACAATCTATTCTCTCTCCCTTTGTGCTATACTAGCCATTGTAATACCTAAAACGACTAAGTGAGACGTTGGGCAGTATTGGCTCAAAGGCCTCAGCCGAAGGCAGGAAACTATCGATACGACCGGAGGTAGCTTATGACATACCAGATTCGTAAAGTTGCGGTGCTCGGTGCTGGTGTAATGGGGGCTGCCATTGCGGCCCACCTGGCAAATGTGGGTATTCCCAGTTTACTCTTAGACATTGTGCCGCCAGGAGCAGAAGATAGAGACATTGTAGCCCGCCAAGGTCTGGAAAAAGTCCTACAAACGAAGCCTGCCGCTTTCTACAGCAAGCGCCGAGTAGACTACATCACTATTGGCAATATTGAGGATGACTTGCAGGAACTTGCCAATGTTGATTGGATCATTGAGGCAGTTGTTGAGCGTCTGGAGGTCAAACAGAACCTTTACAAGCGTATCGAAACAATCTTGAGGCCAGGAACAATTATTAGTTCCAACACTTCAGGACTGCCTGCTCACCAGCTCGTCAATGGACGTAGCGCAGAGTTCCGGCACCAATTCTTGATTACCCACTTTTTTAATCCCGTACGCTACATGCACTTATTAGAAATTGTGCCCAACGCTGAAAGTGATCCCGAGCTTCTACAATTTATGCAGCAATTTGCCACGGAAATCCTGGGCAAAGGAGTTGTCATCTGCAAGGATACACCAAACTTTATCGCTAATCGTATTGGCACCTACAGCTTTATATCGACCATCAGGCGTGCTATCGATGAGGGCTATACTGTTAGCGAAGTCGATTCCATCCTAGGGCCATATGCGGGACGTCCCAAGTCTGCTATTTTCCGTACGGCTGACCTATCAGGATTAGACATCCTGATGCATGTCTCGGACAACCTCTATGAGAATGCACCTAATGACGAGCAGCGGGATGCTTTCCGCGTGCCGCTGATTATGCGCGAGTTGGTTGAGCGTGGTTGGCTGGGTGAGAAGAGCGGGCAGGGCTTCTATAAACGCGTTAAAGGAGCTAATGGAGAATCGATTATTTTAGAACTTAACCTGCAGACGTTGGAATATGAGCCACGCCAGAAGCCTCACTTTGACTCGATCGATGCCGCACGCCATATTGATGACCCAGCTCAACGGATGATCTCAATTCTGGAGGGAAATGACCGTGCCAGTCAGTTGATGCGCGAAACAATCGCTGATGTATTGATCTATGCGGCCAATACTGCGCAGGAAATAGCTGATGACATCATCGCTATTGATAATGCCATGTGTTGGGGTTTCAACTTCGAGAAGGGGATCTTTGAAACCTGGGATCTGCTCTTCCAACATCCCACAACCTTGCAAAGAGTCTTCGAAGGACGTAGTTTGCCAGAACTAGTCAAGCGTGTACAGAGTAAGGATCAAGGTACCTTCTACCTCCAAGAAGATGGGGTGAAACAATATTTCGATTTCAACACCAATACCTATCATCCACTCCCCAACCAACCTAGAGTTCTCTCTCTGGCTGCACTTAAAACGAGTAAGGGTGTTGTGCGTGACAATGGCTCGGCGGCATTAATCGACCTTGGTGATGGTATCGGCTGCTTGGAGTTCCATACCAAGGTGAACGCTATTGATGAAGGTATCATTGAAATGTTGTGCTATGCTGTAGAGGAGGGATCTAAACAATTCCGTGCCCTAGTCATTGGCAACGAAGCGGAGAATTTCTCTGCTGGAGCCAACTTATTTTTCATTTTGATGGGCGCCCAGCAAAATATGTGGGATATGCTTGATGGAGCGCTCCAGAAATTACAGCGAGTCCATCAGATTATCAAATATAGCTCTATTCCAGTTGTTGCAGCACTTGCGGGGAGGGCACTTGGAGGTGGATGCGAAGTTATCATGCATTGCAACTATACACGAGCCTGGGCTGAATCGTATATTGGATTAGTCGAGACTGGTGTCGGACTGATACCGGCGGGTGGTGGCTGTAAAGAAATGCTGCTACGCTATGGAGCGACCGTAGAGAAGGCACCCAAGAACGGTGGACCATTTACTGCTCCTAGACGTATCTTTGGTATCATTGCAATGGCAACTGTCTCTACCAGTGCGCTCGAAGCCCAGGAACTGCGCTTTCTGCAAAAGACAGATGCAATCACTATCAACCGTGACTTTCTCTTGCATGATGCGAAAGCCGATGCCATCAAACTAGCCGAAGCGCAGGCTGCAGGCATGTGGCAACCTCCACAGCCATCTATGTTCCTCTTACCGGGAGCGAGCGGACGCCTCATACTGGAGCAGCAAATAGAGAATATGCTGCTCACTAATAAAATCAGTGAGCATGATGCTGAAATTGGACGCCATCTAGCGCGTGTCATCACTGGTGGGAACTGTTCGCCAATGACGCCTGTTACCGAACAGTATGTACTTGATCTGGAACGTGAAGCTTTCCTGAGTCTATGTGGTATGGAAAAGACTCATCAACGCATCCAGGCTATTTTGACAACAGGCAAGCCGTTGCGCAACTAATGTTTCCGTAAACTATCCGGATTGTGATTGGATCACAACAAAAGGACCCACATGTGTTGTACATAGAGTGTACATTTGTTCACAGGGTGATGAGCTATTAACGAGACAGAGGGGGAGCAGCGATCTAAAAATTTTGTAAAAATGACATTTCTTGCAGGAAAAAACCATTTCTACTACTGGACAAGACTCAGATTTTCGTACATACTATAGTGTGTACGAGTAATGTTGTATCACAAACGATACACATTGTAATTACATTCATCCTAATTTCATTATCTAAACATTTCTTATTTGCAGTGGCCCTGCCATAAGCGTATACAGGAGAGGAATGGGGGAAGCATGTTTAAAGCACATGATCAGCGAAGTGAAGTAGCACGTTTGCTATCTCAGATCAGTGTAGAGTATGAGGCTGCACAACGTGGACTCATGGGTCTGTCATATGGAATGTCCCAGCACGATTTTATCACCGCTCGGATGGAAAACATGGGGCAAATTCATAGTCAACTGGAATTATTGGTTGGTGGTGATGCTGCAATCGCGATGATTGCTGACCGACTCAACAGTCCCAACCAATAACGCAACATTGGGGAGCCGCTCAGTAGAAGATGCTGTGCTCCCTCCTCTGGTTTTATTTTTATTAACTATGGGAGGGAGTAGCAGTCCACACGCCAGATACTAAATATTCAGTTTCCTCGTAGGAGAAGTCTTCGAAATCTAGCACGCAAGAGTTGCTACCAAAAAAACATTCTAACCAACGTGCCTTGTCATCGTGTGACAAGTAGGGGGCACCTTCAGAGATAAACCATTCAGCCAGACCTAATAAGTAGAACCGACAATTTTCTGAGAGAGGGAAGCTACGCTTAATGCGATACAGCTTTTCTTGCACATTTTTATAGCCGGCGGTGCGTAGGTGTCCAGCCAACTTCGAGCCAGACCAGCTATCCTCAAAAGCATATCCCCAGGCCATTCGTTCCTGTTCCCAAAGTGCACGAGCTTCGAAAACACGTGCCTGTAAATCAGGATCAATGTGAGAGAAGCGCATGGTTGCCAAATCCATATCCTTGACGGCTAGGCGTCCGTTTGGCTTAAGATAGGGTCCTATAGCAGCGAAGGTCGCGACCGGATTGGGAAAGTACTGACAGACATTTGCACAAAAGATGAGATCGGCCTCTCCTTTAGGCAGTGGAAGTTGTTCCAAGGGAGCAAGTTTGTACTGTACTTGTTGGCGATAATGAGCCTTTGCTGCTCGTTCTTGTGCTGTAATCAGGGCTGCGCAAGAAATATCTACCCCCAAAACACGTCCTGTAGGGCCAATGGCCTCCACAAGAAGTTGGGTCCACAGTCCTGGTCCACATCCTGCATCTATTACAAAACTTCCTTGCTCAACACCTAGATTGCGGATCATCTGTTCTCGCTCATATGCTTTGCTCAGATGATGTCTCTCTAACCACTCAGTTGTGTTAAGCGGAAGCCCATACTCATTGGTATGAAGCGCACGGTTTACTGCCATCATGTGTTATACCCTTCTAACCACTAAATATAAAATAGATTTTCTCGTATCTTTTTACCCTGTAATTAATATACATATGTTAGGGAAGAAAATCAATAAATTACTAACATTGTAGGACTTTTTGTTAACATTGTAAGATTAAACTAAGAACTTTCTGCATGTAGTAATGATCTAAGTCCACATGCCAGCCAGGGAGAAATATGAGGCCAATCTATTGGAGGTGTATGGTGGTGACGACTCCCCATGGCTAAAGCGCAGGAGTCTTCTGATTCGGGGAGTGATAAACTCCTGCGTTTCCGCGCCACGCGTAAACTCAGGAGTCTTTGGAGCTAGTTGTGAGTATATCTCTAGCTACTGAGGGAACTTGTCTGGAGTGTAGTAACTGGAAGCTCACGACCTACACAAGCCCGCAAATCTTCACGATAGAACCGCCAAGTACTTCCGACCTTATGCCCGGTGAGCTGTCCGGACCACATCAGACGGTAAAGGGTCGAGCGACTTACGCGCAGATAGTTCATTGCCTCTTTAAATGTAAGAAGGATATCTTCCTCAAGCATTTGTACAACCATGGGTCTCTCCTTAGAAAAACTAGTGATAGTAGATAGGTACACTTGACACTAACAATGTAGTTCTGACAACAAGAGCAAAAAGCAATAAAATTACTAGTATAATAGCTCCTGCATACCGAGAGTCGATGAAATAGGAGCTTATGGTGTGAACTAGTCTTATCTCAAGATCCCTTTGGAGGATCTCCGACTGTCTCATTGCATACTATAGTAACCTATGTTGATGCTCTTTTGTGTTAAGGAATAGTTATGATCTGGTTAATTTTAAGAACTGACTAGTTCTACATTCACTACCTTTATCCCCTAAAAGATTGAGAGCAGATGAATCCCAGGCGCAAAATTTACTATCCAGATAGACATACTCAAAATAGATTATAGCGTATGACAGTCACTTGATATGTATGCTAATTATGGTTATCGTTTCTGTCACCAATTCTTAGTGATGAAGATGTTGAGATCATCCTCGTCACAAGAGACTGGAAAAATAGTCATGCCGGTTACGTCTTGCAAGCGTTGGACACTATCGGCATTTGTGGGATCAGCCATTGCGACTGTGAGGCTCCGTGAGGAGCGTCCTACGGGGACACAGCGCAACTCGCGGGCGAGGGAACGCGGTAATAGGCGAGTTAGCCGTGGAGGGAGTACTTTGGGCACGTCGAACAGATCCATGAAAGGAATCGTACATTGTCGATAGACAGGAGCCGAGTCCCTATTATTAACTTGTTGGGATTCAGGATCTGCAGTGCCACGTTCAACATGACCACTGAAGTTCTCAAAGGCATAGGGTATATGCACTGATCTCTCTCTTCTCTTCTGTTT
>CBJMBI010000125.1:0-9101 GCA_966427955.1 uncultured Ktedonobacterales bacterium | reverse complement strand
TATCTGTATCTCTCTTGTTTCTGCTGACGTTTCTTTGTCTTGCATCGGAAGGCAGCAAGTACGGTGTCCAGATAGGGGGTTTGTCCGTTGCTACGATACTGTTCTCGTAGCTGAGAAAGCAAAGTGACCATGGGCAGTCCTTCGTCTACAAAGCTGCGAATGTAGCCCTCTGGCTCCGCTAGCCGGACTGCCTCCGAGAGAGCATCTAGAGCCTGTCTCTCCTGTTGATGCATCTGGTGGGCGAGAGCTTGCAGGATCCGCATCTCAATCACATGGCCCCAGCGCTTACCAGCAGTCGCTCTCTGGAGCATGGGCTCCAGTTGCTTCAGAGCAAGGTCTGGTTGAGCTTGGGCTAAGAGGACCCGTGCATATGCCACCTCTTCCCGTTCGCGAGTAAAGGGAGTGCCAGATCGCTCTCGGATGTCCAGTTCTTGGGCCCAGCGTATAGCACGTGTGACTTCTCCACAAGCTAACCAGAGCCGGATCTGGTCACCTATAGTGAAGAAAGAACGAAAATAGAGGGAGAAAGATGGATTTATACGTCTATCTATGTGTTCAAACTGCTGAAAGACCGAGTATGCCGTATCCAGATCTCGGCGTGACAAAAGGGTACGGAGCAGCGTTGCATACCCATAGTGTAGAAAGAGAGGTGCGAGGGTCCATTCCAACTGTTGGCAGAGTTTGATGCCTTCCTCTGCAAGAGAGAGAGCAGTATCGAGATCATTCCACTCACGCAAGACTTCCGCTTGAAGGGCGATTGGCCAACCTATCCTAGGCGGGACAAGTGCTCCCGGCTGCTTCCCCTGCAGAATCGCTTGCTGAGTTAGTCGGTAGACTTCATGCAACCGTCCTGTCCCTATCATATGCATGGCTGTCAATCCTAGAATAGCGACAACTTGGTCAGGATTCCCTGCCGCCTGTTGATAAGCAACCGTTTGGAGTCCAAATTGGATAGCAGCCTCTGCATCGTTGATAGAAGATGCATAAGAGGAAAACACTCTGGTAGCCCCGAGATGTGCGTGAGCGCCAATGTTATCTGCTTTGAGTAGAGCTTGTGCTTGTTGGCAGAGCGCAAGAGCAGTTTCACCATCTTTTCCCAAGGATTGCAGGATAGCGCGATAGCTAAGCGTCTCACCAAGCATATTCTCCCGCTCATCTTGCTCTTCAGGAATGCTCAGGGAAGGCGAAGCTTCTCTTTCTGTTGGCTTCTTAGTAAGCGTATTGGTCAGTATTGCCTCAACTGTATTAACCCAAGTTTCCAGTGTGGACTGTGGAGTAATCATCATCAGCATCCAGATATGAGCAAGAAAGAGGCTAGGGCGAGAATGAATCACATTTGCTGGGATCTGCTCGAGCCAGTCGCGTAGTAGGAACAACTGATGGTGCCTAACTCCCCAAGTAAGTGCATTAAGCGCCCTACTCTTGCGCTCGATAAGATCAGCAGCCCGATGCCACTCTTTGGCATGTAAAGCGTGCAAGATAGCCTGGGTGTCCTGATCGTGTTCGCTATACCAGAGGCTTGCACGGTGGTGTAAGCCGGGTACCAGATCGCTATGGGATTGCTCGAGCCGGTAATGTAGAGCTTCGGCGAAGAGGGCATGATAGCGGTACCACTGCCGTCTACTATCCAGAGACACCACAAATAAATTGGCCTGTTCGAGCTGCTCCAGCATCTGCTGGCTATTAGACTGCTCTGTAACAGTATCACAAAGTGAGGCATTGAGTTGCTCAAGGATACAGGTCGAGAGGAGAAAGGTTTGGATTTCCTCCGGCTGTTTTCGGAGTACCTCCTCGGTCAAATAGTCCAAGATATAGCGTTGATCTCCACTGATCTCCTCTAGCAAGGAGGCTGGATGGGTTGACTCACGTAGGGAAAGCCCAATGAGTTGTAAGCCCACAAGCCAACCTTCCGTATGAGCTGTCACTTCCTCGATAGTTTCCTCTGGTAACTGGATACCCATCACGATCTTGAAGAAAGCCTTAGTCTCCTCTGTTGTACAACGTAACTGATCAGTATGGATTTCCAGTAGCTGCTGACGTGCCCGTAGTTTTGAGAGTGGTAAGGGTGGGTCAGTGCGTGTTGAGAGGATAATATGCATTTGAGCAGGCAGATACTCCACAAGATAAGAGAGGGTCGTATGTACCTGCTGCTCAGTGATCAGATGATAGTCGTCTAGGATCAGGACAAATTGTTGTCTGCTCTCGGCTAAGATATTAATCAGACCTTTTAGCAGATATTTGAGGGATGGAGCCTGCGGTGATTGCAAGGACTTGAATAGTGAGATCAAACCTTCCGATTGGTGTGTACTCAATGCGGATAGAACATAGGTCCAGAAGAGCTGTGGGTCATTGTCTTCTTCATCGAGGGAGAGCCAAGCTATTCGGGGATGATGTGTTGGAAGCGATTGTATCCAGCTAGAGAGTAAAGTTGTCTTGCCAAAACCAGCAGGAGCCGAGATGATTGTGAGTGGATATTGCAAGCTCTTTTGGAGCAAAGTTCTGAGGCGGGGACGATCAAGAAGATCATGTGATACACTGGGGACAAAAAATTTGGTAGCTAGAAGCTGACTCTGTATGACCATTGATCCGTTCATAAGTCACGTTTCCTGTCTGTGTCACATGTATTTCTCTATTCCTGCTCAGTCATAAAACTATCTTTGGTAGAGACTGCTTTTCCACCATTTTAACATACTCAGGCAACCAGAACTATTTTTTGTAGAGTTAATCCGTAGACACAACTATACCAATCTGTTTACTAGTTTGATATGAGTAGCTGGTCCGTGATATCTTGAATGGTATAGTAATTGCCAAAGCCGGTTTCTCCATCCATCGGCTGTGCAAGGTGGAGTCCAGTCTATGTCTAGAGTTAACCAGATCCAGACCATTTCTTTCCAGCGCTTTCAGCTCTCACTTTTCGAGAAGGTGATTCTGGTCAATAGTTTGCTCATCATTAGTGGTGCTCTGGCGTGTTTGTGGGTGACTAGCTCCAATTTGGAATCCCATCATTATCTGATTGATACTTGTTTCGTTGTTGCTATCACCTTGATCAGTTTAATCATGAATGTCTTGCTGATGCGAGCCAGCTTTCGTCCACTTTTCAGCTTGCTACGGACTATTCGAGAGGTTAGTGCGGGGCAGACGGGTGTACGTGCGAGCGCTGTGCCATTTGACTCTGAGCTGAGTGAGCTGGCTTGTGCGTTCAATACAATGCTTGATAGACTCGAAGCAATGCGCCGTGAACAGGCTATGTTAATCCTCCAGGCACATGAGGAGGAGCGGCAGCGTGTCGCGCTTGAGCTGCATGATGAGAGTAGTCAGGAATTGACCGCCTTGCTTGTGCATATCGAAGTTCTGGATCAAGCTCTCAAAGCAGTTCCAGATACCACGACTATCCAGCAGTTGCGCGACCAATTACACACTGGCTTGGCTTCTCTGGCAAACTTGGCCCAAAAGACACTGGAGTCGCTGCGAGTGCTAGCACTGCAACTGCGTCCAAGTGTGCTTGATGACCTGGGACTTTTTGAGGCTTTGCGCTGGCTTGCTGAGGATGGCCGTCAACGATTGAAACTTATGGTAGACTTTCAGACTGATGATGAAGGATATCCATCTCTTGGGCTCCATATTCCAGATGTCTATGCAACGGTTTTATTTCGCATTGCTCAGGAAAGCCTAACTAATGCTGCACGTCATGCTCATGCTCAACATGTATCTATTTCATTGCAGCAAGAGCAAGAAGTCATTCGTCTACGAATCCAAGATGATGGTTGTGGCTATGATCCCTCTAAGGCCCGTTCTGGCCTGGGGATTCTAGGCATGCGTGAACGGGCGGCGGTAGTAGGAGGGACACTCATGGTTACTTCTCATCCCGGACAGGGAACAACAGTTGAGGCGATATTACCACGAGCGGAGGGAGACTGATGGGATCTGAGGTACCATCCTCTCTGCAACCAATTCGTGTCTTACTTGCTGATGACCATGACCTTCTGCGCCAAGGGCTCAGATTATTATTGGGTTTACAGGCAGAGATTCAGGTGGTTGGCGAAGCACGTACGGGCCGAGAAGCCGTCGCACAAGCGAAGCATCTTGCCCCAGATGTTGTTGTCATGGATATCAGCATGCCGGACATGGATGGCCTAGAAGCTTGCCGTACTATCCGAGCCCAAAATCCAACGACTAACGTTCTAATATTAACCATGCATGATAGTGAGGGCTATTTTCTCCAGGCCTTGCGTGCAGGTGCTGCTGGGTACATTGTCAAGAAAGCTGCGCCAACAGAGCTGCAAGCGGCTATTAGCGTGGTAGCCCAAGGCGAGGTCTTCCTTTACCCTGGGCTAGCCAAAGCCCTTGTACATGCTTATTTGACGCAGCTTTCTCCTTCACCATCGCAATCTCGGGCAGAGGAAGGATCAAATCTTGCACAGGAACTAAAGGTCTTGACACCGCGTGAACTTGAAATAGTCAAGTTGGTTGCTGAGGGTTATACCAATCAAGCGATTGCCGATCGTTTAACGCTCAGTATCAAGACCGTGCAATCGCATCGTGCTAATGTCATGGAGAAATTGGGCTTGCGTGATATTACACATCTGGTTCGCTTTGCCCTGCGTCATGGACTGATTGATGCGGAAGCATAATACTGGGAATTATTTTGAGAAGGTTGGACGTAATCTTATGCATCGTAGCAGGTGGATACTCTGGAGATCGGTAGTGCCGATAATTTTGCCTTTAGCGATCTTGATGTTTTTATTGTCTCCACAAGTTGTCAGTGCACATGCTATTCTGTTGCGCTCTGACCCTGCTAAGGACAGTCTTCTCCCAGTTCCCCCAGACCAAATCCGTATGTGGTTTAGTGAAGACGTGAATCCACTCTTTAGCACTGCCTATGTTGTCAATGCTGCAAATGGCGCTAAAAATGTACAAAATGATATTAAGACCCATGTAGATAAGGGTGATGCTCGGGTTTCGGCCGCTGATGCCAAGGAAATGGATGTCTCTCTCAAGCCGAATCTGCCATCGGCTGTCTATGTAGTTCTCTATCGAACGCAATCAGCGGAGGATGGCCATATTCTCTATGGCTCTTTTGTCTTCACAATTGCAGCGGCCGATGGAAGTATTCCTTCCTTCAATGGAAGCCTGCCCCAGCAGGGAGCATTTGGTGGAAGTGGAGGGTCTAGCGGCCAACTGGATGGACCTACACTTTTCAGTTTGATCATGACTACCCTGGTTGATTTGGGGGCTATTTTCTGGGTGGGCGCACAATTCTGGTGTGTATTTGTGATCTCAGAACTTCAGTCAGAGGATCAGAGCAAGCAGGCAATCTTTCAGCAGATGGAGTGGCGCTTCAATCGTCGCTTTTCAGGCTTAGTATTACTATTGATTTTGCTAGCCAATATCGGGGTGCTTGTTGGGCAGGCACTCATGCTGACGAATGGCCAATGGGGACAAGCCTTCGCCCCATCGCTACTCATCAGTCTCGTCGCTCATGGGCAGTTTGCTACATTTTGGATCATGCGCCAGGTAGTCGTTCTTCTGGCCCTCTTGCTGATGGGCATCACTTTGGTGATCAAGTTGCCTGAGCGATGGGTGACAGCTAGCATGTCTTGGGGAAATTTCATCCTTGGGCTGGCCTTACTCGTTGCGCTGACGCTCTCTGGACATGCTGCTGCTACTGACAGTGATGTACGAGTCTATGCTGTGCTAGCAGATTTCTTACATCTGGTAGCAGCAGCTCTATGGGTTGGTGGCATGATATACATTGCAGTAGTCTATTTGCCTGTGTTGAAGAGTAAGTCCTGGCAGCAACAAGCTGCATCATTGCTGACCACCTTGCCCGGCTATTCACCATTAGCAATCACTGGAGTCATTTTAATGGCACTGAGTGGGCCATTCAATGCAGCTACACGCCTCCTTTCATGGGACCAGCTCTTTAGCACTGCCTATGGTCGTACACTTCTCATCAAAATCTTGCTAGTTGGGGTCATGCTCATCACTAGTGCTATTCATGTTTTGCTCTTGCGTCCACGTCTGGCCAAGGCCTTGAGAACCTACCAGAAAGCCAGTGAAGAGCCGGCCGAGTCTTCAGAGGAAGAAAAGCCCGCTGATCCCACCCCAATTTCTGGCACGCAGATGAAGGAACTGGAGGAAAGGATTGCCCAGCAGACGCGGAGACTAAGCACGATCTTGCGCTGGGAACCCGCTATAGGTGTCGCAGTGCTGCTGTGTACAGGATTGCTTGCAGTCTTTTCTGGAACTCTGTTGCCAGTGGAGACAAGTCAGCCAGCGTCGCAACCGCAGCGTGCACCATCCAAGCCATTGAATACGACAGTAGAGACTACCGATCAGCAATTCCAGGTGACAATCAAGATAAATCCAAACCATTTTGGGACCAATGTCTTTCTTGCCACGGTCCTTGATAGCAAAGGGAATGCTGTGCCAACATCCCAAATTGGCGTATCGTTTTATATCACTATGCTGGATATGGATATGGGAACTGGTGTCATCAATCTACAACCAGATGGAAAAGGTCACTTTAGTGGCAGGGGAGACTTGGACATGCCCGGCAATTGGCAATTGCGTATCGAAATACGCACGTTAGATGCGACATTGCATGAAGCCACGCTAAAATTCTTTACACCTTACTAGCAAAATGGACCATTTGAGAATAATGTTCTATCGAGAGTCAGGAGGGAGTTGCCAGCAAAGGAAGCTGCACAAAAAAGGTGGTGCCTTTTCCCTCAAATGATTCGACCCAAATCTCTCCTTTGTGTCGCTCAACAATTTCTTTACATATCCAGAGACCAAGTCCCCATCCTTGTGTAGATGATTGTACTGCTTCTGGAGTGCGATAAAACGGTTCAAAGATGTGTTCTTGGTACTCCTGAGGAATTGGATGACCTTCGTTATGAACCTCAATGATTGCGTCTGGAAACTCTGGATGGATACAAACGTGTATAATAGTATTTTCTGGAGAGTACTTTATGGCATTGGTTACTAAGTTACTAACAACTTGGGAGAGCCGTTGATAATCGGCTCGA
The DNA here is from genome assembly GCA_966427955.1 of uncultured Ktedonobacterales bacterium. Lineage (GTDB taxonomy): Bacteria > Chloroflexota > Ktedonobacteria > Ktedonobacterales > Ktedonobacteraceae > DASYAN01. The sequence continues at coordinate 2,070 of CBJMBI010000125.1, read as the reverse complement.
AGTATTAGAGGCTCAGAGGGAAGTTCTAACTCAATATGACGACCTGCAAGCGCTTGTTGGTTGGTGACAACTTGCTGGCAGAGGTTTCCTAGATTACACCATGTGAGTTCCAAAGCAACCTTGTGCAAGCTTAGGCTATTAGCATCGAGGAGATCATTAATGAGAGTATGCAGATGATGCGTTTGTTCTTCAATCTTTTCTAAGGATGTCTGTAAGAACGGTTGTTGAGAAATTATTTGTTGTGACTTGGCAAGGCGGCGCAAGGCGAGTTGTGTCTGGCCTCGTATGGTAGTAACAGGAGTTTTTAACTCGTGTGCTGCTTGTGAGAAATACATATCTTTGAGTTGATTTTCTCTCTCAACTTGCTGATTGAATTGCTCAAGTTTCTGATAGCTTTGGGTAAGTTCCTGACTAATTATCGCTTTTTCATGTTTAAACACCTCTAGCTCGGCAGCAAGAGCACGTTGTTGGGCTTTTTCACGCTGAGCCACGATGATAATGACAACTAGTTCTCCAAAGATGTAGGGGCCGTACATAGCTGCATCACCCCAGCCATTAAAACTGAAAAGCCCATAGGGAGGAATGACAAAGCTATCAAGGAGAATGAAGCCTAGTACGATTGCAAAGAGTGCAGGACCAATTCCCCAGAGCAGGGCCACGACAATGGTCGCAAATGAGAATGGGGCACCAGAGAGGTATGGTTTTACTGCAAAAAAATGCTCAACACGGGATATAACCAGAGCTAGACCCATTAAAATCACACAGATGAGATAACCTACCGGAGGTGAGAGCCACCAGGAGAAATTTAAGACAAACCAATGCGACCACGCTCTGTAGAGTCGAGATGGTGAATGAAGAGATTGTGCTTGGGGGTTCTGGTTTATCTCCCTCTGTGTCATGAGATCATCGGCCCCTTTGTAGGGCAACAGCATTGTTGTCAGTAAAGGTTTTCCAGCGAAATGGGCAACGTAATTTATCTATCACACGTCTCCGTAAACCAAGAAGTTTCACCAGTAAGATTGGGCGTATTCGTATTTTGTCCCTCTTTTTCCCTGATCTCAGTAAGAGTTTCATGCTAGACTGTTGATAGAGCCCTCGTTCTCAAGTAACTGGATGCGCTCACGAAAGGAGTTGATTCGAATAATGCCTAATAAGCAACCAGAAAACAGAGGGGATTCAAGAGAAATACAAGCAAATCGAGAAGGAAAAACAAAATCTCTAGACGTGCTGCGTGCAAGTTCCCAAAGACCTCCAGATTCTAAGGGAAAATCAATTGCTAGTCATCTGTCTGCATCTAGGAAAGAAACAGATCTCTCGTTGCATGATCAATCTTCTGATACTCAACAGGATTTAGGAGCCAGTACCAGAGACCTCGCAAAACGGGTTGGGGGAGCCAGTACCAGAGACCTCGCAAAACGGGTTGTTGATGTGAATAATCGATCTAATCAGGTAAAAAAACAATCTAGTGAATCTGGAGTATTTGAAGTTTCCAAAAAATTAGAAAATAAAAGGTTAACGGATATATTCAAGATAGGTAGATCTCAAGGGACCTCTGAGGTTCAGTGGTCGAGTAACGAACAGGGACAACACAGACGAAGCTTGAGTAACCCTACGAGAGACATTGGCTCGAAAAATCAAGCCGCTTCAAGCTCGGCTGATTGGGCTATGAAAGCAGAAGAAGCGATCATCGCTAGAGATGCATCAAGTGAACAGATTGAGCAATTAATGCAAGAAAGATCGGATCTACTCAAAGATTTGCAGAGAAAGCAGAACAAACTTGATAGTATAAAAAGAAATATAGAAATAAAAAAGATAGAAAATAAAATTAAACTTGAAGAAATAAAACAGCGCAATGCGATTATAAGAGCGCAAAGTTTTAAAATTGTGTCTGAAGCGGCACAAAGCAGAGAGTTAAGGAAATAACCTCCAAACTTGCGCTTCATCGTCTTCCCCACTCCAGCAGAAGGTGTGTTTGCTAACTTCCGCTGGAGGGAGTATCAGTTGCTAGAGTTCGCGGCTCTTCGTACGGACAATCTCAGTGATGCGCTCAACAAATTGTGAGAGTGGCAT
>CBJMBI010000124.1:0-9209 GCA_966427955.1 uncultured Ktedonobacterales bacterium | reverse complement strand
GATCAAAATCCGACACAAGTAACTTTTAGCAATTTGAAAGTTTGGACTCATCTCCCATGATCTTGATATGCTTTACCCGAACCAAGCTTGTGCAACAAACAATGTGCTTGACAAGAAAATCGCGCGTAGCTATAATTAGCTGGGTTGCATCTTTTGAAAGGTCCGGCGTGATACGTATTTTTTTAGACCACAATTGGGAAAGATAGTTTGAGAGGAGATTTTCTTCCATGCCCCCATCCTACATGCAAACCTGGGGAAGCTCCCGTCCCGGATGCCTTATTCTCTTACTCGATCAGTCTGGCTCTATGTCTGATCCCTTTGGCGGGATAGATCAAGCCGGTAGGGGAAGGCGCAAATGTGATATGGTCACAACTGTCCTCAATGGGTTATTGAATGAATTAATCGTTACAAATACAGTTGCCCAAAAAGATGGGACAGTTGAGGTCAGACCACGCGCTGAGGTGGCAGTGCTAGGCTACCATGGCTCCTACGTTGACTCTGTTTTAGCTGGCGATCTCTCAGGATGCCACTTCGTGAGCCTACCTGAGTTGCAAGTAAGCCCCATCGATATCGAGCGACGTAACAAGAAAGAGATTGATGAGACGGGTATGGAGATCGAGATCTGTGTCCCTTTCCCTATTTGGGTCAAGCCAGTGGCTGATGGCGGAACCCCTATGTGTGCAGCTTTTCGCAAGGCTCGGGAGCTGGCATGGCAATGGGCTAAAGATCATCCTGACTCCTATCCACCCGTTGTAATCAATGTAACAGATGGAATGGCTAATGATGGCGATCTCACTATACCCGCCCGCGAAATATGTGACGTTAGCACGACAGATGGTCATGCGCTGCTCTTCAATGTTCACATTACTGATATCAATAGTGCTCCTGTGGCCTATCCTGTGAGCGAAAACGAACTGCCTGCCGATAAGTACGCTAAAAAACTCTTTGAGATTTCCAGTGTTATTCCAGATACAAGCCGCAACTTGCTTCAAACATTGCTTGGGAGGTCTGTAGGACCAGGGGCGCGAGGCTTGATATTTAATGGAGATGCGGCCTCTGTTAGACAGATGTTTGTCTTTGCTAGCGTACCTGCGACGCAGCCATTAGATCCAAATCGGTGATCGCTCTCAATGACTAAGGTCATGAGCTTCGTACAGAAGCCAACTTCACACAGCTAAAAATATCAGAGACTATAAGGGCAGCCGGGATGTTTGCGCACGTTACTGAGTTACGTTACTGGAAATCCGAGCACAGTGAGTCTACCTGTGAAGATGCCTATGGTGTGGATACTACATCCGGTTTGTTTGCAGTCGCAGATGGGGCCGGTACAACGCTGTTCTCGGATATATGGGCCAACATTCTTATCAAGCACTATTTAGCTGTTCCTCTCCTAAATACTGATGCATTCGAAGTTGAATGGTGGATACGTCAGGCGCAGGAGCAGTTTAAGCATAGTGTTCCTCATTTACAATCAACAGCGTGGCATGCCTTGCAGAAAGCACAAAGTCAGGGAAGCCATTCTACCTTGGTAACGCTGCGTGTAATACAAAACAATGATAATAGCATAAAAGCTGAAATGTTTGCTTTTGGCGACAGCTGCGTAATCGTTGGCAACCTAGCTAGCGGACAGGTCCTCTCCTTTCCGTTAAGTTCTCTTAGCGATTTTGAGCAGGCACCAATTTGTCTTCCCTCTAAGCCCAGCCTCTTTAATCGTTACTTTCATCAATGCTCTAGTCAGCGTGTTGCACTCACCTCTAGTGATATTGTAGTGCTGGCAACAGATGCAGTGGCTAAGTGGATCATAGGTGCTGGAGCAGGGCGCTATACTCTGCCAATCGAGGCATTACGCAACGTAAGTATGCAAACTCCCGAGACCTGGGCGGCCTTTATTACCGAATGTCGTAGTAGAAACGAAATGATAGATGATGATAGTACAGCACTAATCATTGCCCTTTATGATGAGCCATGCAAAGATGCTGTACCGCTTGGTGTGACGACTGAGCATAGCGAGACAGTGAGGAGAAAGCGTAAGAACGATTTTTTGCAGGCTTTGGCTGCCCGTAATAAAGAACAGGCAGCTATTTGTGCTGGTGATGCCAAGGATCTCTGCCTTGAGGGTGTGGAAATCAAACCCAATCAGTTTCTACTAAATCGTCGGGTTGCTGATGCCTTGCGAGAAGTCTTGCATGTACTACGGCAAGAAATGAACAGTCCTCAAGGTAGAGCAAAAGTAGAATCCATCTGGCAACAACATGCCACGCTTCTACAAGAAGAGGTGTGTGCAGAGAATCTTCGCTTGACGCTCGTCCGAATGGGTATACCCGTAGAATCCTCACAGGCTTCGGATTGTGCCACTATTTCCTCGTTGCCAACTACCACGCTGTCAACCGATGTCTCTAGTCAACTTGACCAAGCAGGCAGTTCTTCTGAGCCACTTCATAGCAAAAATATTATTTTGAGCTCAGAAGAGGCTGAGCAGATACGTCGATGGGTCGAAAAATTTGGTCCAAGGAAGGATACGTAGCATGCCTGAGCGTCTCTCCTACGATGAAGCCATGTTACTCTCTGCGGCTCGCCTAAAAATTCAGGACCCTGAATTGAAGCAAGGCTACGTTGAGAAAATCACGCTACGTACGCAAGTTGGTGAGGTGGAACGTCCCTGGGGAGTCGAAGGGGGTTTTGCTGTCGTCTATAAATTCCGCACCAAGAGCGGTGCGCTGAAAGCCCTGCGCTGCTTCAGAGTGCCAATGAGCCCAGATATGCAGTACCGCTATGAGAAGATAGGTCCATATTTTTCCACACATGCACGAGATATTACAGTTGGCTTTAGATACCACGATCAAGGTATCCTGATAAAAGAGCCAGGATCAGGCAAGCAGCAGAACGGAATATATCCGGTTATTGACATGGATTGGGTTGAGGGAACGACACTCCTTGAAAGGGTTGATGAGCTATGCAAGCAACGTGCTCATGCGGCTTTAAAAGACTTGACCGAGCAGTGGCTGGGCATTGTCACAAAGATGCGCCAGGCCGGGATTGCACATGGTGATCTGGCGGGTCTGAATGTGATGGTGAGAGCCAGTGGGCAGTTAGTGCTCATCGATTATGATGGGGTCTATATTCCTGAGTTTGCAGGACTCTCACAGATACTGATAGGTCAGGTGGACTACCAACATCCCCAAATGGCTCAGCGTCAGTTCAATGAATACATGGACGATTTCTCAGCACTGGTCATCTATACTGCACTGCTCGTATTATCGGTTCGTCCTGATCTATGGATCAAATATGTCAAACGCCCAGATGGAAAAGTGTTGGATGTAAATCTTCTATTTACACAACAAGATTTTAAAGAACCGCAAGCTTCTGCTCTAATTCGTGAATTAGAGCAAATAGGAAATAAACATATCCAGGATACTGTGCAAGAGCTGAAACGCCAATGCTCACAGCCCATAGATCAGGTGAGATTCCCCTTCTATCTGATTGATCCAAGCTATGAACAGCAAAATCAGCTACAACGGGCCTTAAAAGATGGGAGTATAGAATACATTGCAGCTACCTATCCTTTAGTACGCGATGCTCTCAAAAATCTGCCAAAACATGAGCAACAACAGGTCGAGATGGCATTTGCATTCATGCAAGCATACAATAGCGATAGCGATAATGCCATTATAAATGCATACAATGCAATTTGTTCTGCTGGCTATAGTAACCTCTTCAAATTTTCCTCCCATCATGTTGCCCGTGTGACTCTGGCTAAGCAGCGCACAGAAGCTATTGCAAGACTGCTTATAGCCCTATCAAGCAAAAGCCTTCTCAAAATTGCAGCTGCCTATGATTCTGTATTGGATGCAAGTGATGCTATTACGTCTGCACAACGAGAGCAAATTGCCTATGCTCTTGCCTTTGCCAGCGCGTATAAAGCCGATGATGATGAGGCCCTTGTTCGTATTCGTGATGCAGTACAAAGCTCTGTATATAGTAATTTCTTTGTCTTTAGTATTGATGAGCAGCAGCGTATTGTCTTAGCTGATAAGCGTGTAACAGCGTTAGAAATATTTCGGAGGGCACTAAATAGTAAATGTGTAGATAAAATCATTAGATCATATAGTACAGTACTTGATACATGCATAAATGTAACACATGAGGAGCGACATCAAATTGAATTGGCTCATCAGCTAAGAAATGCGTGTAATGCAGGAAATGATAAGGCACTTTATGGAATATGGAAGGAGTTGCAAAAGCAACCTCTCTTTATCCTGACTGACGAGGAACAGCGGCTCCTTGGACTTGCTGAGCAGCGGCACCAAGCATTGGAGACCTTGTTGAAAGCTCTGAGAGAATTTCCTAAGGATGCAGAGCACTTACTCGCGGCTTATGATGCAACTTTACTAGATGGCTGTGACTTGATCACTGTGGAACAGCGTGCCCGTATCGATGCTGCCCGTCAGTTTTTAAAGATGTACCATTTAGTAAAAATAGCTCTAGATGCTAAAGACGAAGATGCGGTTTATCGCAGTTACAATGAAGTGCTAGACAACGAATTTACAAAATTCACAGAAGAAGAGCTGAAGCGCATCAAGAATGCTATAGAAGTCTCACAGCAGCGCGCCAGGGAAGCATTAGTTATAGCGCAGCAGAAATCAGAATTGAAAATGCTGCTTGATAGTGGGGAATATGAGCAGGTAATTAAACAAGCTAAAGAAATGGTTATAAGAACAAAAAAAGAAATAGAGAGTGATCTACAAATTCTTTTGAGTAAGGCAACAATGCGTTTTATCAAACTGTATGATCTTACAGACTTGTTTGTAGAGATAATGGAGGACGCGACACTTGGTTGCAATTATGCCAGGGCGTATTGGCGTTGGCCTGAGAATGATCTGATCAAGGATGGCCTACTAGTATGGCATCCTGATATCTGGCCTCGGCATCCACAGCGGGAACGAAGTTGGCAAGATCCAAGGTGGCATCACGAGCCCTTGTATCGGCAAGGTGACAAAAGCGAGGGCCAGAAAAAATTTTCCATAGGTAGGTACACCCATATTTTTGTGCGTGTCTATGCTCGTATGCGGGATGATTGGAATTGGAGTCAGGGGCAGGAAATATGGCGGTACTCAGGTGGATTTGAAGAAAGTTCGAAATATGAAGCAGGAAGTCAATGTATCTCTTGGAAAGGATACAAGTAACTTTAGTGGTACTGATGACAAAAAGGCAAATTGGTGATATTTATATTAAGCAACATATGTTGCAAATTCGGAGGCAGCCTTATGATCGGGTTATTGGGCGACGATGGGAAACGCTTATGTCCCTTGTGTCTTGAAGAATTCAACCTTTGGGAGTGCCGGATAGTCCCTAAGAACCCTGGGCAAGCGTTAAAACCTGCTCCAGCCAGCAGGTTTGCTAAGTTGGTACGACAAATCATGCATTCTGAATCATTGGTTGGGAAGCAGTTTGTGCGAAAATTAGCCAGTTGGGAGTGTCCCCATTGTCGTGATCTGCTCCCGTATAACATTGACCGGGCAGATAGTAAAATTATCACCATTGTTGGCGACACTGGTTCCGGAAAGAGCCATTTTCTTGCTGTCCTGATTCGCGATCTAGAAGATGGCCTCTTATTACCTCAGGATCGTTATGCCCGTTTTGCATGTTTGACTACGGATGTACAGCAGAAGTATATTAAAGAGTATCTCAATCCTCTTAGGAACAGGCAGCCGTTGTCACCAACGCCGCCAGCTACTGAGGATGAACCATACAAACCTTTAATCTATGAAATGGTTGTCAGGGAATCATCACTCCACCCAACAAGAGTATGGAATCTGGTCTTTTATGATGCTGCTGGTGAAGATTATGCCATTCCCGAGCGGATGGTGCAATTTTGCCGCTATGTTCTTGAGGCCAGCGCAATTATTTTTCTTGCTGATCCTATGAGCATGCCTATGATTTATGATCGTTTGCCAAACCACTTACAAAATCAACCATTCACAGGACGAAGGGCTTCTGCTGTGTTTAATTCGGTAATCCGACTTTTTGAGCAGAGCAGGGTGGGGCCTGGCTCACGTTTGCTCTCAGTTCCCATTGCTATAACCATCTCTAAGTCGGATTTGCTCAAGTATCTCACTGGTATCAATCAATCCTACATCTTTTCATCCCATCCGAAGCATGGCTATGGCAATGGTATTGACCTAGAAGATGTGGAGATCATTGATGCTGAAGTGCGAGACTTGCTTGATGAGTACGGCGGTCGTCCACTTTTGAGTGCTACTCAAGGAATGAATGTAAAATTCTTCGCTGCATCAGCAACTGGGCATGCTCCAAAAGCCGATGGTACATATGCAGCTGTGGATCCTCGGCGTTGTCTGGATCCCGTTTTATGGGTGCTCTATAAACTAGGTATTATTGATGCGAGATAATGAAAACAGTAAAGCGTGTAAAAGATAAAGGATGGTCAATTATGATGATTGATCCACGCGCTGGTGGTTTTTCCTCTCAACAGCGTCAGGGCGCTACTATTGATCAATTGTGCTACACTTGGTCAACAATTGGCTATAGTAGTTCTCTAGCCGCTGGGTTCCGTATCCGTGCCGCATCTCCTGGACTGCAAGCAATTAATGATGATCGTGTAAAGCGTCTAGATCGATATCTTCGCTATCGCTTGCCTGAAGGTGCAGATCGTTTTGAAGTGCAGAAAAACCTTGAACAGGCTCCTATCTGCCTTGCACTTATTAAGTCAGAATTGGGAGAATATATCCTAGTCCATAAAAAATATGTGGGCCAAGATGGTCTAGGTCGCTTGGGTAACTTTTTCATTCATTTGCTGGCTGGACTGCCTCCAGATTTTTCTATCAAGGATGCCATCTCACTGTGGCGCTCTCCCTTCTGGTATGTATCAGAAGAGGGACTTGGTACTAGTACACAACTCAATGCTTTCTTACTTGCAGAACTGCTTCACTATCGTCAATATATTGATGTGATGCATCCATCAGGCGTTGATGCTTCTCAAATGCAATTGTATTTTCCTCTCTTCGTTAGTGAGTATCTAACGTGGCGAGGGCGCTGGCAACAGTGGCGAGCGTCGCCATCAGGCGAACCCCCTCGCCTCTATATTGCAGCTCCTCCTGATATGATTGCCGCCTTTCTCTATGGGTTGACCATATGTCTTCCTTGGCAACTGTTGACTGATCTTACTTTTAGCACCTATGAAGATGATATTAGAAAAAGTCAGGCGTTGCTCATTGGTACCTGCTGGCTTCCCAACTTACAGGGATGTATCGATCCAACTCATGATTTGCCTCGTGAGTGCTATAACCCAGATAGGGGTATCGCTCTCAATTGTTATCGCCCTCCTAGTGCTGAGTTAAAACCACAGGAAGATCTAAACCATCACTTTGTCAATTATGTTGCTCAATGTTTAAGAAGTGAAGATATAACGCAATTGCAAAAATTGGTTAGCAATACTGGTGGAATGGGGCGGATAGATGTTGGTGGCTTCCTAAATGAATACTCTGACTTTATCAAGGATGCGTTCAATCTCACTCCTGAGAAAGTTGAAACCAGACTGACTTCACCTGATAAGGCTGCTTGCATGCTGGGTGAGCCTACGCTGCAAGAGCAGATTAATACTTGGGCTCTCTCTGAGACGAGTTGGTGTACAACACAACTCATTCCTCGTCTTGAGAAGCTGTCTATGCAGGCTAGGAGCCATCCCAGACTTGCAGAAGCATTGCAGGCATATGCGGTAAGCGTTTCTAATCAGGTGGATAAAGCAGTAAGGCTGAGGCAAGGTAATCAGTTTTCTGTGATGTTGTTGGTATTGAATGCCGTGGCTCCTCCCAAATATACTCCTGAAATATGGAAAGACTTGCTGGAGAATTTGAAACAACATTTACAGAAAACATTACTATTCTTCAGCGGTAATATGCATTGCTATCATGAGTTTCTCCAATTACTAGGCAAGATGCAGCTTCACGTGACTCTTGAGCACATAGCTCCCATACTCACAGTTTATTGGGAGGATAGCGAAAACTTTTTCTCACTTGACTTTCCACTAGAGTGGAAACGAATTGCTTTCCTCTCTCAACCCTTTTTAACTTCGGCTAGCTCGAATCAAGAGGAAAATAAGCGAAATGCTATTAAGGAACCAGGACGATATTTCGAAAATTTTGTGCATGCTCTTGAGGAACTTGTGATAACAGATCATGGCTGGTTAAAAGTGGAAGAGGTATTTGTACAGCTCGCAAAATATGGCTATCCGCGTAAGCTATCCCTCTTGATGACTCTAATTAAATCACCGAGGAGTGCTGAGCGACAGGAACAGTTAGTCGAGAAGGCTTGTTTGCTGCTTGAAGAGTGGAAGCAGCTCCTGCAGGTCTATGGTCCTCTGTGTATTTCCTCTCCACTGCCAGAGACACAAAGCATTCTCTGGAAAAAATTCTCTATCCTTGTAAGGGCTCAACCCTCCTGGAAGGAGGATATACTGCGCAGTTGGTTACAACCTCTCTCTCGCCCTCTGGCTAGCTGGCTCGCTAAGGAGCCAGAAAACCTGGAGTTCTTCCTGAAGAAAGTTAGCTTAGCACTAGATGATGGGAGAGCTTTTTTGGATGGTTATGGAACATCATTCGTTGAAAAATATACAAGACAGGATCCACAGTGGTTTTCTCCTAAAAAGTTTCCTGTGTTGACAGCTTATATTAAAGACTTTGTGCGCAATTTTCAGACCGAAGCATTAGGCAAAAGTCGGTTTCTGTCAACTTTACAGACCAGGCTCTTTGCTGGTCTACCTGAGAATACACGGAAGAAAGTAGCTGGCTTGTCCTTTCTAGAAACGTTTTTTGCTCAGCCCTCTCCCACTAAGCTTTCGAGAGAGCTGGTTGATGCTTTAACCTGGGTCTCACCAAGAGAAGACCTCATGCTTGTTGAAAAGCTCGCAGAAGCTTTTGCTCGCTGTATAGAGGGTGAAACGCATCTCGTTCTAGTAATAAATATATTTATAGATATAATGAGTGATACGCCATCTCTATCTAAATTCTATATATTAGGATTAATTTATAGTATGATAGAACAAATCAGAAATTCTGTTGAAAATAACAATTGTAAAATAGATGAGCATATGAAAGATAAAATTCTGGCATATATGCGCTTTGCATTTTGTTTGGATGATGTGTATCCTGATCTCTCTTCTCTCGAGTATAAACATTTTCTAATAACTTTTCTTG
>CBJMBI010000123.1:0-9328 GCA_966427955.1 uncultured Ktedonobacterales bacterium | reverse complement strand
TCAGGAAAGATCTGCTTGTAGGCAGCCTTTCTTTCCTCCTATCCCGTTGACAGGATGGGCCTCCAGAAAGGGTTTTATGACAACAGACAACGAAAAAAAAGAAAAGGATCGGCAACAGGCTGAGCAACGCCTGCAAATCGGTCTTGAAGGATATGAGAGCGGCAAACTAGACAAAGCTACAGAAGCATTTGGAGATGCCGAAATTCGCTTTCGCCTAGCCGGTGATTTTAAGCGTGCTGGAGATGCACGCTCTATGATTGCCGATATACAGCGCGAGAACAATCAGTTAGAGCAAGCCCTCAATAGCTACCAACGAGCCCGCAGACATTACCAGGAAGCTCAACGCCCTCTACTAGAGGCAACAAGCATGTTATCAATAGGGCACATTGAACGGCAATTGGGGCATCTGGATCGTGCTCAGGACGCTTACCAAGCAACGCAGCAAACCTATCGTGCCCACAATAATCCCCTGGGTTTGGGAAATACAGCATTGGCATTAGGACATATCGAATTGCAGCGAGGCAATATCAGATATGCAGCCGAACACTATCAAGATGCCATTCACTATTTCAAGGAAGCAAAGGATAACATCAATGAGGCTGACGCTAGCCGGAGTTTGGCTGATATCCAACGCATGACCCGCCAGTTTCCTGAAGCCGAAAAAGCCTATCAAAGAGCATTGGCTATCTATACCACCCATAAAGATAATTTTGGCATCGTAGATGCGCAAATAGGGCTAGCCCGTATTTATATAGAGCAAGAACGTTTCGATGAGGCTGCAAATATACTCTCTGAGGCTCTCAACCTAGCAACAATGATCGAGTATGAACTGGGTCAGGCTGACGCCAACCTCGGACTGGCTGAAATTAATTTCCTGCAAACCCAGATCGATCAGGCGCTCACTGCAGCCCAATCAGCATTCCAAGTCTACACCAATCAGCACAATGCGCTTGGAGTTGCTAACGCTAGTCGGCTGCTTGCAGAGATTAATCTGCGTCGTGGACAAGTATCTTATGCAAATTCGCTCATGGAACGAGCAATTCGAACGTATCAGTCTATTGCATTTCGCCTGGGACAAGCAGAATCTACTGTCGGACTGGGAAAAATTCAGCATCGGCAAGGCCTGCAAGATCGTGCACAACATACCCTAGAAGATGGCCGTAAACAGGCTCATATCCTAGCAGATGACGTTCTTGAGTGCAAGGCTCTGCTAGGCCTGGGCAATGTCTACCAGCAACTCGGACAACTTGACCTTGCTAAACAGGCTTATAGGGATGCACGTACACATGCAGAAAAGTTAGGTGAAAGGGCAGGAGCTGCAAATATAGCGATATCCGAGATACACCAAGCACACATCAGCATACTAAACGGAGAATTGAGCGAGGCTGAATTACATTTGCATGCAGGTATCAATGCAATACACAACAATCCACATGCTATGCAACTAATGCCAATGGCTGAACTAGTCCAAGGTCACTTGTTCTTGATAGAGGGAGATTTCATACAAGCCCAACAACACTTCAGTCAAGCACATAATCAAGCTGAAGCATATCAAGATGTCTTCACTGCCACAGAAGCACTCCTAGGACAGGCACAAGCTCGTCTTGCATGCAGAGAACTGGAAGCAGCTCAGAATACTTTCTTGGCTGTAGGACGTCAGTTCCAGTTACTTGAAAGCACCAACGGAGATGGCGCCGCAGTACTGGGTGTTGCTCAGGTTAATCTTGGCCTACAACAGTGGGATGAAGCACAAGCGAATTGTGATGCAGCCATTACCCGTTTTAGCCAATCCAGCGATCTGATTAACCAAGCCGACGCATATCTCACACGTGGGCTGGTCCACCGCTCAAAAGATGAAATGGATGAAGCCCTTACAGATTTTGAGCAGGCTCTCAAGTACTATCATCAACAGCATCGTCCATTGGGCATGGCAGACACGCATTTTGCACGTGCCTCAATCTTGCTGGTGCGCAACGATTTGGAAAAGGCCCGGGAGGAACAGAGCCAAGCAATTGCCCTGGTTGAGCAAGTCATGAACACCATTAATAAATTAGAGCGATGGACAACATTCTTACGCCAATACGCAGAGCAGTATGCAGCAACAGTCATCACAGATCTACGCCGTAAGCAGAATGAGTCAGCCCGCCTCTTGCTAGAACGCTTCATACGTATCGCTGGAGCATCAGAGATTGAGTATCACCTCAAAGCCTATGAAAATACTATCCCCACCGAAAGCGAAGATGTCTCAGAGGAAGAGCTTAATGCCAATAGAGATTTGCTAAAGCGGCTAGAAAAAATCCGCAGGGGATTGCCATAAGAAGGTTCGACATGAGAAAATATAAGGGAGTTCTAAACATGCACACAGAAAGGCATGAGCAGATAAAAACACACTCGGGCAGATATCATCGATAAACCATGGTATCTGGTCCCGTTACTTGGAGGAATAGCCAGTATGGGCATACACTTCTTACGTGGGAATTCACAAACCCCAAAGGGCCACGCAATCTTTATTGCACGAAGCACAAGAGATTCTCGAGTCGTGTATAGTACCTATTGTCTTGTACCACCGATTCCCATGTCTCTTGCAAAATATCTTCCACCTCTCTTCGCAGCACAAATTCCCTCTGAAGATTTACAAGGTGCCGCAAATATTGCTGGTATGCCCATCCCTCCTATGTTGGAAGAGGGGATGAGCCCAGAAGAATTGGAAATATTGGCAGAGCGTCGGGATGATGATCTCTGCGATATCGGAACAGTTTCCAGCGAAGAAATGGAGCGGATGCAACTGGCATCGGTGATTTGCCAGGAATATGCACAATTGTATGCCTTATATATTGCGCAGGCTAGTCAGGCATCTTTACCTAGCCAGAAACGTCACCAAGAGCCAATACCGTTAGATGACCTAGATGCCGATGAGCTTCTTGTTGAGACAATGCCAGAGCGGCAAAAGCTTGCCGAACTGGGAAAATTAGTAGGTATGGCTCGCTATGCCTTGGATGGCCATGATGAAGCTTTGCTCCAAGATACAAAACGTCGTATGGAACGCATTATCCGGCGCTTACCTGAAAAATATCGTGGAGCTGAACTTGCGGCAGCGGCCACCGGAAATCGCCCACACAGTGCCAAGCTAGCCGATTTGTACCTGAGCCGAGCCTATAAATTGCTTGATGAAGAATATGCCGCTATCCCAGCCTTGGACCGTGCTATTCGAGAATTGCAAGCATAGCTCCTACCAGAAAGTTAACTATCAATATGCACTTAAAACATTGTTTAGGAGTTTTATAATGACAGCAGTAGATGTAGAAACTGATCTTTTACCACTTGTTGATGTTGTGACAAGCGGCAATCTTAACCAGATTATCGCCACCGCCCGCAGCTATTTACAGCGAGACAGCACAGTAGATATCTTAATTGGCCACATTGGTATGATCGCAGCACATGGAGATCCGATAGGACACCGCACCATCACCCTGGCTGCCGCATCTATGCTGAGTCGCTTTGTCTCCTGGATACCAGCCTCTATTGATACGCTAGAGCCAACAAAAGAACGTGCACTACCGCTTTTTGTGCAAGCTCTCAAAGTTGCGATGCCTATATTACGCGCAGGTCGCGAAGCACAAATGCATGTAGTATATCCACACCCGCTATTTCCTAGCGAACTGATAGACAGCCACAAAACGGTGAATGATGTCATGCGCGAAGCTATTGAGAGGGACGATGCACTCTTAGCCGAACGTGCGCTGCTGGGGCTCTACGGCACAGGGGCTGATTATCGTACAATGCAAGCACGTGCCTACGAGTCTATTTCTACCACTTTCCAAGACGGCGGTCACCCTTTGATGTTTACAGTCCGCGGCTTCCAATTGCTAGATGCCGTAGAATGGGGAGACCGTGTCCCCAACATCATCCACTGGTTAGCACCTCATTTGCCACTACATCCTGGCAATGACGAGCCAGACTGGATCAAAACAGTCCGTGCCTATACAAAAGAACCAGCACATAGTGTGACTGGCATTCGAACACGCCTATCTGCTCCCAAGGACGAAAATGCCCTTTCTTTACGAGAACTCATTCTCAGCGAGGCCAATACCACTCAGGTCTGTCAGGGTGTTTACAACGCTCTTATCAATGAAGAGGCATCTCCGCAGGGCGTTGCCTCTGTTATTGCACTAACTGCTGCTGAGATCATCCAGCGAGTTGGAGACGAGGATCAAGATTTGTTTCTCCGTGCAGCTCATGGCCTGCTTTTCGCAGCAGCGGCACGTCTGGTCTTCCGACAGATCCAGGATGTAGAGGTGCTAAGCCTGCTCTTTACATCAGCTGCATATATCCATGCTCTCCAAAAAGAGATTCCCGTGCAGCAACAACAGGCTATTTCAAAGATGTCAACGGCTGGAGGAGGACTAATTGCAGCGTCCCAGCTTGAGACGCTTTCATCTCAACTTGCAGCCTACGATCTGCAAGGAGCACATGCAACAGCACAACGCTACTTGAAGATTGGTCATGATGCACGTGCACTCTTTGGCACAATTGGTCTTATGGCAGCTCGGATTGATACAGAAAGTGTCCAGGGTCATAACTTGCAACTTGTCCAGGCAGCAGCAGAAACATTCCTAACATGGCCTAAAACGCTGGCCAACATTGATATTGATATCCTGTTACAGGTTGCGTTACGTGCGGCTCTGTTTGGAGAGAGAGACAAGATAGTCTCATCACTTTAGATATCACGTGTCCTGTCATCTGATATACGTGTATTATCTGCATGAGTAAGTTAAGAGACTGAATCTTCCAGTGCATACTCAGTCTCTTATTTTCTTTTTTTGAGGAGCTCATTCTCTAGCATAGTTGCTTCTCTTTAAAGTCACTAAATCAAACAAAATAATATGTATTAAAGACAGTCTCTTAAGGAGAGTAAGTTTATGCCCATCCATCAGAGGAATTATCGCAATAGTTTGCTAATTTTTACACTTTGTCTTTTTCCACTACTTCTCAGCTCTTGTAATCTATTTGGCGGAGAGAATCCTCTTCCTACTAAACAAGCTGTTAAAGCTCCCAGTAATATGCAAACATATCATGCTCCTATTACAGATGTCGAAGATTTTGACACATTAGACCCAGCAATGGCTCATGACCAATCTTCGATCAGTGCAATCCAAATGATTTACACTGGTTTGGTCCAGTTTGATGACAATCTGCAGATCAAGCCACAGCTCGCCCAATCATGGGAACTGGCAAGTGACGGCGTAACCTGGACATTTCATCTTAAACCTTACCTAAAATTCAGTGATGGCACCCCACTTACCTCTACAGACGTGGCCTACAGCATCGACCGGGCTCTACAACCAGAGACCAAATCGAAAGTAGCACCAATTTACCTGGGATTGATCAAAGATGCAGATCGACTGCTTGCCGGGCAAATCTCTACGCTTATTGGGGACAGCATACAGAAACCAGACCCAAACACTCTCATCATCATCACAACCAAAAAAGCAGCTTATTTCCTCTCCATGCTCACTTCACCATGTTCATATGTCGTCGAACAGAGTCTGATCAATAAATACGGTTCTCATTTTACCGATCACTTAAACGAGGGAGGAGGAGCAGGACCTTTCAAAGTTGCTCAATATATTCATCATGTAGGTATTGACTTCATACCTAATCCTAATTACTATAACCAGCGCCCACAACTCCAGAAAGTGACATTGACGTTTTATCATTCCGCTGATCAGGCATACCAGGATTATCAGAGCAATAAGCTTGACACAACTCCAGTACCACTCTCGATGTTTGCTAGTAACCAAAAAAATCAGGAATTGCATCAAGTTCCACTGCTGTGGATCAACTACTACTCGATGAACTATCTCACACCGCCATTTAACAATATCCATATCAGACAGGCATTTGCACTGGCCATCGACAAGCAAGCGATCGTAAACAATATATGGAAAGGCACTGTCGAGGCAACAAACCACATTGTGCCACCAGAGCTGCAAGGGTCAACTCCCAATTTTACTGGACCAGATGATACTAAAAGTCTGAGTGGAGACCCCAAAAAGGCACAGGATCTGTTGAATCAAGGCTTACAAGAAGAAGGATGGCATAGTGTTTCAGAAATACCAGCGATCACATTGACATATGTGTCGGGCGTTAAAACCTTTGATCAAGAAGTCTCTGCATTAGTAGACAGATGGCAACAAGTGCTTAAAGTTAAGGTTACCGTCAATCCTGTAGACGAAGACACATTGCAGGCTAACGTGACTGCCGCGACGAACAATCCCAACGGAATACAAATGTGGGGCTTAGCATGGATAGGCCAATATCCTGAATATCCGGATGCGCATGACTGGCTCACACAACAATTTGGAAAAGGCTCACCTTTTAACAATGCAAACTATGGCCAGAATACAAGCCAAGACGCAGCCCAGCAGCAGCTTGTTCAACAACAGATGGATATAGCAGACACACAGATAGATGCCGGGAAAAATGTCCAACCCGCACAAATAGCAGCACGCATCCAGAGCTATCAGCAAGCGGAGCAACAGATCGTCAATGATGTTGGCTGGCTTCCCATGGAACAAGCTACAGCAATATTTTTGCGCACAGCCTCCATTATCGGTTTCAAAGATAATGCCGAAGGGATTGTCCCTCCTGATGATTGGGCCAATATCTACCAAATGCAATGACCACATAATCATCGGCACCAACAGTAACCTATCCAAGGCCAATAACTCACATATCCCCCTTCGACTCCCCAGACAACACAGTAGAGGAAGAACACATACTTCGTTCCTCCAACAAGAGTCCAGTGGGCATGGAGTATTCTCCTCGAACTAGTCTCGTTGAGATAAGTCGTCCGTTCGACGTTGACGCTCATCTGGAGTTAAGCGCAACACCCGCTCAATAGTCTCATTTAAGGCAGCTGGTTTAAATGGCTTTGTAAGGTACTCATCAGCCCCAGAGAGCAGGCCTGTTAGCTGATCCTCCTCACGTGTCATTGCGCTCAAGATAATCAGCGGAATATTAGCGGTACCAGCATCACCACGTAAGCAGCGCACTAATTGATAACCATCCATTTTAGGCATTCTCACATCAATAATGACACAATCGGGCTGCTCGGTCAGTACTCGTTGGAGTCCTTGTTCCCCATCGTAAGCAACAATAACCTGATACACACCTTGCAGCTTCACTGCATACTTGATGAGTTCTACAATGGTTGGGTTATCATCAATAACCAATACTTTTTTCATTCCACTTTTGCTGCTCATAATAGCTGCCTCTCACCAAACGTTGCACGCTGTACTGGTTACGAGATTTCCAGAAAGACATCTGCTTGTCACGCATTGTAACATAGTTATGTGTGAGTGCCAACTTACACCGCATCATATAGTAGGATAGTTCCAAATATCAAATACTTTCAAATACAAGACCGCATCGACGCACAAAATTTTTCCCATATGCTAGAATGATGAAGGCTCTAGATCCACCGTCAAGAAAATATAGAGGAGAAAGATGTTCGAACGCTATTCACGCCAGATGCTATTTGGACCCATTGGACAACAAGGACAGGCATGTCTTCAAGCCTCCACAGTGATGGTAGTAGGCTGTGGAGCCTTGGGAACAGTCCTCGCAAACAATCTCTGCCGTGCAGGAATCGGTCATCTTGTGATTGTTGATCGAGACTATGTTGAACTTAATAACTTACAGCGCCAAATCCTCTTTGATGAGAACGATGTTCTCCAACACTTGCCCAAAGCAGTGGCAGCTGCCGAGCACCTGCGACGTGTGAATAGCGATGTGCAAATAGATGCTCTGGTCGAAGACATTCGTGCGGATGGCATTGAACCACTCGTCCACGAAGCTGATCTAGTAGTTGATGCAACGGATAATTTTGAAACTCGCTATCTTCTCAACGATGTCTGCAATAAGTATCAACGTCCCTGGATTTATAGTGGCGTGATTGCATCTTACGGCGTCACGATGAATATCATTCCAGGAGATACACCGTGTTTACGCTGTGTCTTCCCCGAGATGCCATTGCCTGGTACAGCACCTACCTGCGATACTGCTGGTATCCTGAATGGAATTGTTGGGACTATTTCCAGTATTGCCTCAACTGAGGCACTCAAGATCTTGCTCAAGAGCGAGAAAATGAGCCGCTCCATGCTCTGGATGGATCTCTGGGAAAACAGCACCGAGCGCCTCGAACTCCCACGTCAACCCGATTGCCCTTGCTGTGGACAACACCAATATGAGTTTCTTACCTCGCTCAACGAGTCCAATAGCACAAGCCTGTGTGGTCGCAACGCCGTGCAGGTGAGAGGAAACAGAGGACAAGCAAGCAGCAAGCTCGATTTTTCCTCTCTGGCCAAACGCCTCCAAACTGTGGGCAAGGTACAGTACAATCAGTTCCTTCTACGCTTTCTTGTCGATAATTATGATATAACGGTCTTTCCCGATGCACGCGCTATTATTAAAGGGACAGATGATCCACAGGTGGCGCGTTCAATCTATGCACGCTATATTGGCATGTGAGACCAGATATTCGTGAACAAGAAGTTTAGAAGTCTTTCTCCAACAAGCCTAGTTCTTGGGCTCTCTTGACCGCATGCACTCGGTTCTGCACTCCCAATTTAGAGAAGATGTGGCTGACATGACGTTTGACCGTATCATAGGCAATCACTAGTTGCTGAGCAATCTCCTGGTTGGATGCACCCTGTGCCAGTAACTGGAGAACCTGCTGTTCGCGTCTACTTAAAGACTCTAACAACGGTTGAACCAAGGTATGTGCAGCCGCTCTCTTAGACTGGCTTGTAAGCGTTTGATTTTGTTGAGGAAAGGCAGCAAGCACACGATCCAGATAAGGGGTTGGCCCAAGTTTGCGCTGCTTTTCCCGCAACTTGGAGAGCAGTTCTGCCATGGGAGATCCTTCTTCAATAAAGCTACGAATATAGCCTCCAGGCTCACCCAAACGCACTGCCTCAGAGAGGGCATCCAGAGCTTGGGACTTCTCATGGCACATCTGGTAAGCAAGGGCTTGCAAGAGGTGTATTTCCATCACATGTCCCCACCGCTGACCAGTGGTGGCTCTCTGGAGTACAGGTTCCAGTCGCTGCAAGGCCTGAGTAGGCTGGGCCATAGCTAAAAGGATGCGAGCAGATGCAACTTGCAGTCGTTCATAATCAAGAGGAGCATCGCGCCACACGGTTAAGTCCAGCCCCCGAGCCCAGCGTTTGGCATGGTCTAGTTCCCCACAGGCCAGCCAGAGCCGGACTTGACCATCCATGACATACAACGAATGCAAATGTCGATAAATCTGCTGGTTCATATT